>CAZVWD010000083.1:0-2673 GCA_964630715.1 uncultured archaeon | reverse complement strand
TATTGTTTTTTTAATAACACGCACTAGTCAAACTTTTTTTAAATTTTTTCTAAATAAACCACAACCCTAATTTTTTGAGAATCTTCGCTAGGTTCTGATTTATAAATTACTGCGTGTTCGCGAGCAGGTTTAAATCCAGCAGGGTACAAATAAGCTGAATTATATGGTGCGTCATAAGAATATAATATTCTCCCGCCTTTTTTTAGAACTTGGTGCACTTGAAGTAATGCATTATTTAGATTTTGAGCATGCCCAATTCCAAAATTTGATAAAATAAAATTTACTGAATTACTTGGCACTTTACTTGCAAGTTTTTCAAATTCAACTGTTTCCCAACCGATTTTTTTTGAATTATGGTGGGTCTCCCACTCAGGTCTTTTTTTAATCCCTGTTGCAATTACTTTAACATGCCCAAACTTTCCACCAGAATTTAAAAATTGTTCAGCTTCGCTAGCAGTTCGTCCTGTCCCTGCGCCAAGATCTAAATAAGTATAATTTGGATCTTGCATTAATTTTTGATGATTTCTAACCTCAAGCATTGCATCATTTTTAAGATCTTTTTTTAGTTGATTTAAACCAGTATCAAATGAATACCAAGGGCGTTTTTTAGGAATCATTTTTTCTCGTAGTAAAATTTTTCTTAAATAAGCAAATCTACCAGGCACTATTTTTTTTGGATGCGAATTAGGTTTCATAATATAATTAACTCATATAAGTATTTTATTATATTGGTTTTTCTTTCAAAAGTTCTTCAACTTCTTCTTTTGTAAACTGCCCTGGTGCAGAAGCATTATTAAAAGAAACAAAAGTAAAAGGACTGCCAAGAGCAAGACATGTTAGTCTTGAAGATTTTCCTTTTTCCCCCATACAAAATGCGACAAGAGGAAATTCTTTTTCACTTGCTTTCATAATTAAGTCAAGCACGCGAGTACAACTTGTTTTATTATTCGCAAAAGTAACAATTTTTCCAATATCTGCACCATCAGTGATTTCTTGTTCGAGTGTTTTTTGTAAGATTGAATTATTTGGTGTGCTAACAAAATCATGCATTGAAACAATAACTTTGCAATTATTTTGCTTTGCAAAATCAATAACCTTTCTTTTTAATTCTTCTTCGGTTTCAACTTCAATATCAACAAAATCAGCACCATTTTTTATTGCATTAATCAAAACACTTATTCGCTCTGCTTCACTTCCAGAAAATCCACCTTTGCAAGATTCGTTCCGGCAAGTTGCAATAATTTTTTGATTTTTTTTATGTGCTAAAGAATATAATTCTTTTAAATTAGTATAATCAATATTTTTATTTTCTAAATAATCAATTCTGTGTTCAATTAAATCCGTTTCAATTTTTTTTATTATATCTAAACAATTTTTTAAAGTTGTTTCTGTTAAACAAGAACATAAAGTATACTTTTCCATAACCATCGCACAACCCAACATTTTAAATAAATTTAATTAATCAGAATTATTATTTTGTAATATTAATTCATTGAACTTTTTTATTATTTCATTAACACATTCTTCTTTTCCACCCAAAGCAGTGTTTATTTCAAAATCTTTTGCTTTTTCATATAATGGCCCGCGAAGTTTCAGCATATGAACAATTTCTTCAAATGGATCTTTATTTGTTAATGCAGGCCTGTTTGAATCATTGTAAATCCTATCATAAATTGTCTCTGCATCAGCATTTAATAAACAAACAATTCCTTTTGCAAGTAATGGAAAATTTCTCTCTTTCATAATTATCCCGCCACCACAACTAACAATAACATTCTCCATCGCAGTTGCTTTTTCTAATGCTTGTGTTTCAATTTCTCTAAATTTTTCTTCACCATCTTGTGCAAAAATATTAGGAATACTCTTGCCAGCAATTTCAATAATTATTTTATCAGTATCAACAAAATTTTTGTTTAATTCTTTTGCAATTCTTTCTCCAAGGACAGTTTTTCCTGTTCCCCTATACCCAATCAAAAATAAATTCTTCATTTTTTTCACCAATAAATTCTTCATTTGTTTCGCCAAGTTATATATTTTTTGTTTCTTCCACAAGTTTTTGGATTAAAACTTTTCGCATAATTTCTTTTGGAGCGTTAATTCCATTCCAAATTTCAAATTGAGCATATGCTTGTTCTAAAAACATTTCAATTCCTGCAACAGTTTCACAACCAACTTCTTTTGCGTCTTTAATTAATTGTGTTTCAAGTGGATTATAAACAACATCAAAAACAACCATTTCTTTTTTTAATAACTCTTTTGGAAAAACACTTGCATCAACTTTTGGAAACATTCCAACAGGAGTTGCATTAATTAAAATATCACAATTATTATCAAGTTCGCTCATTTTTTTTGTTTGTGCACCAAATTCTTTTGCAAGCGCATTAGCTTTTTCATCATCTAAATCAAATATTACAATGTTTGCTTTTTGAGAAGTAAGTCCGGCAGTAATTGCTCTTGATGCTCCACCAGCACCAACCAAATAAACTTTTTTTCCACTAAGTTCAGTTTTAGTTTTTAATGCATTAATTGCACCCATACAATCAGTATTGTAACCAATAAGTTTTCCTTCTTTATTATGAACAGTATTTACAGCTCCCATTGATTTTGCTAAACCATCAATCTCATCTAAATATTTCATTAACTCTTCCTCAGTTAATTTCTTCTTAATAATAT
>CAZVWD010000082.1:0-2769 GCA_964630715.1 uncultured archaeon | reverse complement strand
AAAATCTTTGGAAATCTTTATTTGTTGCAAAAGGCGACATTATTTGTTGGATTGATGCAGATATAAAAAATATTCATCCTCGATTTGTTTATGGTTTAGTCGGACCTCTTTTAACACAAAAGAAAATACTTTTTACAAAAGCATTTTATCAAAGACCCATTAAAGTTGGCGAAAAATTTGCACCACTTGGTGGTGGAAGAGTTACTGAACTTTCTGTTCGCCCATTATTTAACATGTATTTCCCATTACTAAGTGGATTCATTCAACCACTTTCTGGAGAATATGCAGGCAAACGAGAACTACTTGAAAAAATCCCTTTCTTTACAGGGTATGGTGTTGAAACAGCAATGCTTATTGACATACAAAAAAAATTTGGTTTAGAAGTTTGCGCACAAGTTGATTTAAAGAAAAGATTACATAGAAACCAATCACTAAGTAGTTTAAGCAGAATGTCTTTTGGAATTTTAGGTGTTTTTGCAAAAAGAGCAAACACACTTGGAAAACTTATTAGTGTTAGAAAAACAAGACAAAGATATAGATTAATTGAATTTGAAGATGGAAATTATACAATACGACAATATAATATTAATGATAAACAAAGACCCCCAATGATAACAATTAACGAATATAGAAAAAAATTTCGAAAAGAACCAAGATGGTTATACGCTTAAAAAAATTACAAAACCACAAAAATTAAAAACTCAAATAACTCTGTTAATAATAATACAAAATAATCCTTGGAGATGATTTAATGAATAAATTACTAATTGAAATAAAAAAACAAACATTAACATTAATGATTGCGGCATTTGGATTTGTTGCAGCATTAGTTTGGAAAGATGCAATTAGTGCATGGCTTGCAGTATTTTATGCAAATTCAACAGGAGCTGTCGAATTAACTGTTTCTGCAATAGTTGTAACAATAATAGTAGTAATCGTTGGAATAATTCTAACTAAATTTATTGGAGAAGAGAAGAAGTAATTCTTCTCTTTTAAACAACTCTTTTTAATGTATAAAACATATCTTTGATTTGAAGTAATTTTAAATTTTCAATTGCTTTTTATTTTTATTGTCCCCAACTAGGTTATGCGTGAAGAATGTGGGATTTGTGGTTTTGTTGGACAAAACGCTCAAAAACAAATCTACAAAATGTTAATTCAAATGCAACATCGTGGACAAGTCTCAGCAGGAATAACTGTTTTTAAAGAAGAAAGTGATTTTTTACTCGAAACGTACAAAGATTTAGGTTTAGTTGATAGGGTTTTTCGCGCAGAACACAAAGAAAAATTTAATGCAATAATGAATAATCTAAATTCAAACAAAGCTATTGGCCATGTTAGATATTCTACATGCGGAGCCGATAGAAAAGAATATGCCCAACCATTTGAGCATTTCCATGGAAAAAAGAACAGATGGTTTGCAATTTCATTTAATGGCAATATCGCAAACTATGAAGAACTAAAAAATAAAATGGAATCTGAAAATTATCATTTTGTAAGAAATACAGATACTGAACTAATTTTATTATTGCTTGCAAAGTTAATTAAAAAAGGAAAAAATTTAGAAGAATCATTTCGCGAACTAACAGAGATACTTGACGGAGCATATAATTTAGCATTTATTGATGCAGAAGGAACAATTGCTTGTTTTCGAGATAAACTTGGAATGAAGCCACTAGCATATAGTTGTCAAAATGGAGATTTTGCATTTGCCAGCGAAAGTGTTGCATTAAAATCAATTGGTTTTAAAGATATTTGTGATTTAAAACCTGGAACCTTAGCAATTTTTAAAAACAACAAACTTGAAATGCATGAAATTAACAAAAATGAAAACAAAGCACATTGCTTTTTTGAATGGGTTTACTTTGCACACGCGGCCTCAAAAATCGACGGGCAAATTGTTTACAACGCAAGATATGAACTTGGGCGTGAACTTGCAAAAGAAGAAAAAGAAAATTTAGATAATGCGATTGTTGTACCTGTACCTGACTCAAGCACTCCAAGCGGAAGTGGTTTTGCACGTGAACTCAACATACCTTTACTTGAGGGACTTATTAGAAATAGATATTTAGGAAGAACATTCATTGAATCAAAAGGACGTGGAGAGAAAGTAAGAGCAAAATTTTCTGCAATACGAGAAATATTTGAAGGAAAAAAAGTATTTTTGATAGAAGATAGTATTGTAAGAGGAACAACAATAAAAAATCTGGTTGAATATATTAAAGAATGCAATCCAAAAGAAATACACATTCGTGTATCAAGCCCACCAATAATTTCCCCTTGTTATTATGGAATTGACATGAGCACAAAAAAAGAATTAATTGCAATCGGAAAAAGTGAAGAGCAATTAGCAAAAGAATTTGGTGTTGATTCTTTAAGGTATCAAACACTCCAAGGTCTGACAAACGCATTACACATAAAAGAAAAAAACTTATGTCTTGCATGTATTAACGGGAAATATCCAACACCTGCAGGCGAAAAAAGAGTTATGGATGAGAAATAAATTTAATCTTTCTTAAAAATTTAATAACTTTTATTTAAAACCAAAAAATAAATAAATTTAAGTTAAAAAAAATTAATATTCTTGTTTTTTATAAACAGGTTTTCCATTATCATAATACAAAACTTCTCTTCCGGATTTTGAAGAAAATAAATCAGAAAAAGAATGTGATTGATTTGCAAACTCATAAGGAATTTCAACACTATTTCCGGAACTATAATCATTTACTTTACTATCTTTTGATATAATTCTATTTATTTCATTAAAGT
>CAZVWD010000081.1:0-2792 GCA_964630715.1 uncultured archaeon | reverse complement strand
CTTTTGTAATATTAATTCCTTTGTCATTTAGTTTAACTAATAAAAAATCTTCATCCACCTCAATAATTCTTAACAAAAAGAACAAATCAAATAAATCTCTTGATTTAGTTCTATTTAAAATCGCATGAATTTTTTCAGCAAAAATTTCCTTTAAAGGCATTACGTTTATCATGAATGGTAGAACATCTGGGTAAAATGAAATAAATTCTTTTTCATCAGCAGGATACATTTTTTTAGAAATATTAATATCAATTTGAATGGTATTTTTTTCAGTTAAAATTCCATTAAATCTTAATTTAAATAAATGAGAATCCTTAATTTTTTTATAAGTTAATGCAATATTATTGTTTTCACAAAATGACTTTAATAATTCAACATCAACATTTTTATTTGTCGTAAAATCCAAGTCTTCTGAAAACCGAGGCAATGAATAAAATTTATACAATGCCGTTCCACCTTTAAACACTAAATCATCTCTTTTTTTTGAAAGAAAATAAAGCAAATGATCTTGCATCCAAGATTTTTCAATATGCTCTTTATTAGTTAAATTATTCTTTTTTGCAACCTCAATCAACAATTCACGATCAATTTCCATTTTTTATCCTTACTCCCAATTTTTTTAGCTAATGGATCCAAAAAAATATATTTATTTGAAACTTTAACTTCTTTCTTTAACAAATATGAAATTCTTTTTAATTGATTAGTTCTTTTTGCATAATCTAATAATTTTTCCTCATCTAGTAAAGGCAAAGCTTCAATAATTAAATTCAATGGATGAATTCCAATACTATCAATAAATGCCTTTTCTTTATCAGCAATAAAAGTATTTACTCCATTTATTTTAACTTTGTCATAACCAAAAAAATATTTTGTCTTATGATAAATCAAATTTTTTATTGATTTTGGTCGTTTTAAAGTCATT
The DNA here is from genome assembly GCA_964630715.1 of uncultured archaeon. Lineage (GTDB taxonomy): Archaea > Iainarchaeota > Iainarchaeia > Iainarchaeales > JAAZKV01 > JABIDZ01. The sequence goes on along the minus strand of CAZVWD010000081.1, from coordinate 1,870 downwards.
AAAAAAACATTGTTTGGAATTTGAGAAATTAGACCATGATAACTTAATGCAGAAGCACAAGACACATAAGAAGGATAATTTAGGTAGGGTGAATAAACCAAAGGGTCTGTTGAAAACGAATAACGATCTTTTCTTAATCTAAAAAGGGTTTTTTCTTTAACCATCCTAAAAAGAATAACTTTTGCATAATTCCTACTTTTAGTTAATTTAGATACATCAGATAAGGAAAATACAGGCAATTTAATGTTTGATAAAATTTTTGATTCATACATAAATATATGATAAAACAAACCCTATTTAAACCTATGTTGTAAGAAAGTTACTATATTTATACACTATCTTACAACTTAAGACTATTAACTTAGAAAAAAAATCAATTAACCCAAAATAAACCATGGATTTCAAAAAGCTTGCAATATTACTGAACAAAAACCACCTACAAATAATTTTATAATAATTTTTTTACCTCCCAATATCCTTTGTTAGTAATCCCTCTTCTTGCTAAGATTCCTTTGGCTTTAAGTTTATTTATATATTCTTTTACAGTATCTAGTTTTACATTCAATTTTTTTGATAAATCATTTCTTGAAATTTTAGGGTTATTTACTAATTCTTGAAATATCTTTGCTTCAAGTTCTGTTAGTCCAGCTAGGGGGGTAACTAGGGGGGTAACTAGGGGGGTAAGTTGCAAATTTTTTCGTTTAAATACAGTATAAAACTTATTACCGATTTCAAAAAACTCAGTTTTTGGTTCTTTTGAAAGAATCAATTTTATTCCTTTGCCCCATTTTTCAATCAAATGAATTTTATGTAATAAATCAGCAACTAATTCATTTCTTCTTTCTGAAATATTTCCTTTTTTAATCTCATTAATTGTTAAATCCCCATATAACAAACCAGGACTACGTATTTCTACTCGGTCTTTAAATATTGCTAAATGCACTGAGTCTGAATTAATATAATCACGATGACAAAATGCATTTATTACTGCTTCACGAAAAGCACTTTTATCTATTTCAGGAACATCAATTCTTTCAAGTCCATCAAGTTTCATCCCTACATTAATATTTTTTATAAAATACTCTTGTGCTTTTTTTATTAGAAAAAATATATCTCCTTCAAACTCTTGCATATCAACAGAAACTAAAGTATCATTTGTTGCAAAAACTGCACACCTAAGTTTTGCATTAGAAAAAAAACGTTCAGGTTTTTTACCAAAAAATAATATTGCAGAATTAATTAATTTATTATTTTTAATTAACCCAAGCTTTTTTAAAGAATTTTGAGTTGTTAAATAAGGCAAATTAGATTTTTTCAAATAATTCTTTACTTTTACAGAACTTAAATCCAAAAGTTTAGCTTCATCACAAAACTGTTTATCCCAAGGATTATGACCTTCATTTTTTTTAATAATAATTTTCTCATATTCTTTTGCAGATAATTGTTTATTTTCATTTCCAACTCTAATATATGGTCGACCAAAAGCAAGATAAGGGCCTTCAGTTCCAAAAAATTCTACAGCAATATATTTCTTTTCACAAAATTTTTCTTCTTTTACAAAAGGATATATTTTTGGTTCAATTCCTTCAGATATTGCACGAGAAACATCACGTAATGTTTTTTCTGAAATATTTTGTCCAACCACCAAACCACTATTACTAACCCCAAAATACACTAAACCTTTTTTGTGTTTATTCAAAATTGCTACAATTGCAACAATTGCTTCATTAATTTCAGATGTAGATTTTTTTAATTCTAAAGTTTCTGACTCAATATATTTCATATTTAGAATTTTGTTTTAATAGAATTTAAACGTTATTAGAGTTCCATGCCGGTGATAAAAAAAATATTTAAAATTAATAAAAATTCT
>CAZVWD010000080.1:0-2795 GCA_964630715.1 uncultured archaeon | reverse complement strand
GACGAAAAAATAGGTCTTAACGAAAGTCAATTATGTGAAATAATATCTGATTATGATGCTTTGCTTGTTAGAAGTGATACAACTGTTACTGCAAAAATTCTTGAAAAAGGAGCCCAAGGAAAATTAAAAATTGTTGGAAGAGCAGGAGTAGGGACTGATAATATTGACAAAGTAGTTGCAAAAGAATTTGGAATTGCTGTAGAAAATACTCCATTTGGAAATACTAACGCGGCAGCAGAACATACATTAACATTATTAATGATGCTTGCAAAACATATTGTTCACTCAAATGAAAGTATGAAAAAAGGTGAGTGGAATAGAAATTTTAAAGGAAGTGAATTAAAAGGAAAAACTCTAGGATTAATTGGTTTTGGAAACGTTGGAAGTAAAGTTGGACTTGTAGCAAAAGCACTAGAAATGAAAGTAATCGTTTATGACCCATTTGTTACAGATGAAAAACTAGCAGAATTTGGTTTTGTAAGAACCGAGCTTGATAATTTAATTAAAGAAAGTGATTACATTTCTCCACATGTTCCTCTTAATGAAAAAACAAAAAATATGGTTGATACTAAAGAGTTTGAACAAATGAAAACAGGTGTGAAAATTCTTAATGTTGCAAGAGGTGGAGTAATAAATGAATGTGCTTTGCTTGATGCTTTAAACAATGGAAAAGTTGCAGCAGCAGCACTTGATGTTTATGATGATGAACCACCAACAAACCAAGAACTTGTGAAACATCAAAAAGTAATTGCAACACCACACCTTGGTGCAAGCACAAAAGAAGCACAAGAAAATGTTGCCCTTGATATAGCAGAACAAATTGTACAAGGTCTAAAAAATGGAAAAATAATGTTTTGTGTAAATGGTGTTAGTGAGTTAAGATAATTCTTAACTTACACTCTTTGGCACAGAACCCAACAAATACTTATAAACAAAACCAAGGTTTTTTTATTTATGCAAATCTATTTTCCTTATGAAACAGTGCGTGAAGAACAAAAAAAGCTAATAAATGACATTACACAAACAATAACAGAAGGAAAAGTACTTTTAGCACATGCTCCTACAGGTCTTGGAAAAACCGTTTCTTCTCTTGCACCAGCAATCTCTTGTGCAATAGAACAAAAAAAGAAAATATTTTTTTTAACACCAAAAATATCTCAACATGAAATAGTTCTTGAAACAGTAAAACTCATGAATCAAAAATTTAACCTTAACATAAAATCAGTGGATCTTGTTGGAAGAAAATCAATGTGTATTGACCCATTTCTTTCAAACGTAAAATTTGGTTTTTATGATGCGTGTAGTAAAAAAAAGAAAGATGGAAAATGTAGATATTATAATAATGTAAAAGGGCGTACTCCAAAACAAAGAGCAATTGCGCATCAAAGAAAAGCAGTGCTTTTAAAAAAATTTAATACTTCGCATTTAGAAACAAAAGAAGATTGTTTTGCGCGCGAAATTTGTCCTTATGAATTAACACTTGAAAGATGCAAAAACGCTGACGTTATAATTGCTGATTATTCACATATTTTCGACGAAGGAATAAGAGAAACAATTCTTTCGCAAGCAAACATAAAAATCGAGGACATAATTGTTATTGTTGATGAAGCACATAATTTAGCAGAAAGAATTCGTGACATGTATACTATTTCTCTTAGTGCTGATTTAGTTGGGCAAGCACAAAAAGAAGCAAAAAGCTTAGGTGATTTTGATGTAGAATTTGTACTAAAAGATCTCCAAAAAGAATTATTTGCACTTGCAAAAAACCTTTCTCTTGAAAGACGTGAAGATAGCGTTGATGAAGTCGAACTTGATTTACTAAAAAAAATAATAAAACCAAAAATGCAAGCTCTTGCTGATGCAGGAACTATATTTATGACAAAACGAAAAGTAGAAAATTGTAGCATAATGCGAGTTCTTGAATTTTTAGAAATAGTATTAATGAAAAAGAAGAGTGTGCTTAATATAATTGAAAGAAAACAATCTCTTTCTCTAACAATAACTCCTCTTGACGTATCATTTTTTTCAAAGCAAGTATTTGACTTATCTTACTCTGCAATACTAATGTCAGGAACTCTACTTCCTCTGCAAATGTATGTTCATGTTTTAGGAATTGATGAAAAAAAAGCAAATCTCCATGAGTATGCTTCTCCTTTTCCAAAAGAAAATAGATTAAACTTATTTGTAAACAAAACATCAACCAAATATACATCAAGAAATAGTGGGATGTATAATGAAATTGCAGGAATAATTAATGGAGTAATTCCAAAAATTCCTGGAAACTCAATAGTTTTTTTTCCTTCGTTTGAAATTCTTGAAACAATTGCTCCGCTAATTAATACTTCAAGAAAAGTTCTAAAACAAGAAAGAGAATCATCAACTCAAGAAAAATCAAATTTAATAAATAATTTTCGTGCACTTGGAAATGGTTTTGGAGGAGTACTACTTGCTGTTAGTGGTGGTTCAATTGCAGAAGGAATAGATTTTCCAGGAGACCACTTATATGGAGCAATAGTTGTTGGAATACCTTTTGCAAAAGTTTCTCTTCAAAGTCAATCTTTAATAAATTTTTATCAAAACCAATTCTCAAAAGGTTGGGAATACGCATACAATGCTCCTGCAATTAGTAAATCAATTCAAGCTGCAGGAAGAGTTATTCGAACAGAAAATGACAGAGGAGTTTGTATATTTTTAGACCAAAGATTTTGTGAAAAACGATTCGAACAATTCTTTCCAAAAGACTTTGAAAGAGAAATTGTAAACGATCCAAAAGAAAAAGTTGAAGCTTTTTTTAA
>CAZVWD010000079.1:0-2816 GCA_964630715.1 uncultured archaeon | reverse complement strand
TGAGAATAACATTCTTTAAATTGTCTCAAAGTTTCCTCGTCTGCATCTAAAGAATAATCAAAAACTTTTTTTTCCATATTGTAAGATTAATTACAAAATTTATAAAATGTTTGGTTAGAGAATATTATTTATCTCTTTCTTCTTCTCAATCCAGAAAACCATCTATTTTATTGTATAACCTTATATCTCATTAGATTATAATTGCGATAGATTTGGTAAATGAAATATTTGCCTTTATTGGTATTTACAATTATTTTATTATATTCTTTTATTCCTTCGACTTCAGAGAAGATTGCAAAGCAGTTTGGACTTGAAATTGAATTTAAAAATATAAAAAAACCCTTAATGAGAAAATTAGGATAATTAAATTTAAATGGGAATCTTGTTTGAGAAAATTTAATAGAAAGAATTAACAAAAAGTATTTAAACAATAATTCTTTACTTCATTTATGAAAAAGAGGTTGAAAAAATTTAATATTTCTAATAAACTTGCTTATACATTAATTGTAATATTCTCTATTGTATTGATTTGTGTTGGAGTTTTTGCTTTGACACCGGGTGTTGCTCCAAATCCAGGACATACAATTGATACAGTTGCTCCTCCTACAGGTTGTGTAGCTGGACAAGTATTAACTTGGACTGGAACTGCTTGGAGTTGTGTAAATCTTAGATATATTCCTACAGATATTAAATTAACTACTACTTTACACAATGGAGATTTTAGAACAACTGCTTATGGACATTATAACAGTGGCTATGAAAATATGAATGATTGGATACAAGACAATGGGTGTAGTGGATATCATGTATGTACTCTTGAAGAAGTTGTTACATATGCCCAAGTTAATCATGTATTTTCTGCAGGATCGCTCACTGCACCAAATACCGGATGGGTATCTTCTGGTTATAGTGTAGGCACTACCTCAGATCTTAGAACCGATTGTCAGGGATGGACATGGGCGTCAGGGAAAGGAACTGCTGTTACTATATATCCTAATTATATTGTGCCTAAATCTCTGGATTGTAGTCTATCTTCTTGGGGAGTTGCCTGTTGTAAATAATTAATTTAATTTTCAACAAAAACTATTTAAATAGTATTTCTTTATTTTATTTATGGCTAATAAAAAGAGGTTGAAAAAATTTAATATTTCTAATAAACTTGCATATACTTTAGTTGCAATATTTTCTATTGTATTGATTGGTGTGGGGGTTTTTGCTTTGGGTCCTGTTCCTAATCCTGGACATTCTATTTCACAGCTTCAGACATGTGATGACGGACAGATTTTAAAAATGAGTGGAAGTGCTTGGAGTTGTGTGACTCCTCAAGGTTGGAATCCTACAGATATTAAACTGACAACAGCATCGCATAACGGAAATTTTGGAGGTTATAAACTAATGTATGATTGGATTCAAACAAATGGTTGTAGTGGTTACCATGTTTGTGATGCTGCGGAAATAACACGTGCAATTCAATCGGGGTTAGTTCCTACAACCCCCTCGGGAAGTCTGTATACTGGAGGATGGTATAATACAGGCCTAATTTATACAAAGGGTTCCAATATAATGTATGATTGTCGTGCATGGACATATTCAACAAATGATGGTACTTCTTATGGTCCCAGATGGTATGACACCCAATATGCAACCCCTTCGCAATTCCCAGACTCTTGGGGTTGTTGGGGAAGTTTACCTGTGTATTGTTGTAAATAATTTTAATTAATTTTTTAAACTTCTTTTCTTTTTATTGTTGATGGTATAATCGAATTTTCAGAATGACAAAAGATAATTTTATTTAAAAGAGTGCTTTTGATCAATATGTTTTTACAAAGCAAATCAAAAAATAATCCTCTTCAATCAAAAAACATCATATCTTATTATATAAAATTATATCTCGCTATACCATAATTGCAATATGAGGAAACCCCCGAAACCTTTAAATATTACTACACAATAGTTACGATATGGGAAAGATAATAAAAGACCTTGCAAACTTATTAAGGAAAACTGCAATTATTTCAAGCATGGCAGTTCCTTTGGTTTTTGCCAGTTGTGAAGAAGAAAACTATGCTCCTGTGGCGAAATTAGAAGTTAATCCAACTTATGGGGATGTGCCTCTGGAAGTGAGAATGAAATCAAAAAGTTATGATTTGAATAATAACATAACAACATACAAATTACATATAAATAACGAAGTGACAAATAAAAACACTCCCACAGATATTACAAAAACTTTTGATGCTCCCGGGACTTATAGAGTATATGAAGAAGTTATTGACTCTAAAGGCTTAAGTGACAAATCAGATATTGTATCAGTTGAAGTTTATGGGAAGCCGTTTCTTGAGCAGTCTGTAAGTTTATTTGAAGATGTAAAAATAAAATATACTGCTACTCTTTCCAGAGTTGATAAAGCAGAATTAAAAGTTAATAGGGAAGGAGTGTTACTTTTAACAGAAGAAGTTAAGGATATTAATGCATCTGGAATAGATTATTCAAAAACTTTCAACAATGCACTTAATGGAATAACAAAAGGAAATTATGAATTTGTTCTGAAATCAGAAAATTTGGAAGAGAAAGATACTATCTCTATTCGAAATTATAAACCTTCTATTAATTTAGGAAGCACTAAAATAAATTTAAAAGAAGAAGCAGATACCACAATAACTTTGCCAATGCCATCGGATAAAAATCCAGAAGATAATCCTGTTGCTATCCAAAGCGCAACATCTCTCAACGGAAAAACAGAATTAACACTTAATGGATATGAACTAAAAATAAAAGCACTTCCAAATTGTATTGGAGATTATCAGGTAGAAACA
>CAZVWD010000078.1:0-2907 GCA_964630715.1 uncultured archaeon | reverse complement strand
CCATTCAACTTATAATCTTGTAAAATATACAAAACGAATAACAGGCGAAGTAAAAGATAGAACAATAAAAACTCGTTTCTTTTCAGCAAAACAAATTATGTTAGACAATACATCATATCGAATTAAAGAAAGAGCAAATAAAAATCTATTAGTATCTGAAGAAGATTTACAACAATATACTAACACAGACATTCAATCATTATTAAACAGTGATTTAAGAATGCAAAGAATTGTACAAACTCATGATGCAGAACTTGGAGAGGTATACAATATTACTGTTGAAGATAACCACACATATATTGTTTTCACAAAAAATCTAACTCCTTTGGCAGTAAATAATTGTCATGCAGCAATTGTTTCAAGAGAACTTGGAATACCTTGTGTTGTAGGAACTGCAAAAGCAACTACATTCTTACAAGATGGACAAACTGTAACAATTGATGGATACAATGGACGTGTTTATTCAGGAGAAATAAAACTTGTTGTAAAAGATAACACTGTAAAAGTTTTAGATGAAGATGAAATTGATAAAATTGAAGAAGGCCTTGAACGCGAAATGAAAGGTAAAAGTTTTTCTCCAGAAATTAAAGCGAAAGTAAGCGAACTTGAAAAAGATTATGGAAATAAAAAATTCCAAGAGATGAATTCTGAAGAACGCGAAAAAGAAGAAAAAGAATTACTTGATATTCTAAAAGGAGTAAGTACAAAAGTAAAAGTAAATGTTGCGCTTGCAGACATGGCAGAAAAAGCTGCTGCAACTAATGCAGTAGGTGTTGGATTACTACGTGCAGAACATATGATTACTAGTAGTGGCATGCACCCTGCAGAATTTATTAGACAAGGAAAACAAGTTGATTTGAAAAATGTTGTAAAGGAAGGAATACGTAATGTTGCTGGGAGATTTGAAGGCCCTGTTTGGTTTAGAACATTTGATGCACGAAGTGATGAATTTAGTGAACTTGTTGGTGGAGAAAAAGAACCAAAAGAAGATAATCCAATGCTTGGATGGCACGGAATTAGACGTGATCTTGATAAACCTGAAATGTTTCGCGCACAACTTTTAGCAATTAAAGAACTTCGAAAAGAAGGAATAAAAAATGTTGGAGTAATGCTTCCTTTTGTTCAATCACTTGAAGAAGTTTTAGCTGCAAAAAAAATTGCACAAGAAGTTGAATTACAAACAGATGTTGATTTTGGAGTAATGATTGAAACACCTGCAAGTGTATGGATAATTGATGAAATAATTCCACATGTTAAATTCATTTCATTTGGAACAAATGATTTAACACAATTAACTCTTGGACTTGACCGAAATAATGAACATGTTCAAAAACAATTTAATGAATTGCACCCAGCGGTTTTACGAGAAATTGAATATGTAATTACAAAATGTAAAAAAGCCGGAGTAACAACTTCAATTTGTGGACAAGCCGCATCTAACCCTGAGATGGTTAAAAAATTAATTTGGATGGGAATAGATAGTGTATCAGCAAACATTGATGCCGTTGAAAACATTCGAAATGTTGTAATGCTTGAAGAGAAAAAAAGAATTCTACAACTTTTAACAAAAGCTGATCACCAAGGATTCTTTAGCAAATTATTTGGGAAGTAATTAAGTGAAAAAACCATTAGAAATTGTACAAAATTGGAGTCGATGGTGCCCAATCCATAATGGCGTACCCCTACCATTTGATCTAAACGGTTATGTTTGCCATAAATGTGGAAAAACAGTTTGTGTAAGTTGCATTTATAAAACTGAAAAAGGATTTCTTTGTGCAAATTGTATAAAAAAAGAAAAGCCAACTATTATAGAACCATTAATTTCAAAAAGCGAGACTTTGAAAAACCACAAATGGTATTTAAAAATTGCAATAATAACAAGTATTTTTTCAATAATTCTTGCTTTGACTTCAACAATAATTGAAATTGAACTATTAATATTTCCAGCAATATTCTTTTTTGTAATAACAATATTAATATTGTTTATTTCTATAATAATTGTTATAAAAGAAAATCACTATGAGTCAAAAACTAAATTGTCTAAAGAAAAAATTGAAAACTTAGATCAAGAAATATTAAACACAAAAGATTAAAACACACAAAATTTAGGACACTTTTTTTAAATAAAAGGTGTTAAAATAGTTTGTGAAACCACTTAATTTATGCTTGAAATTAATTTAGAAAACGCAATAATAGAACTTAATGCACTTGGCGCAAAAAATATTTATTTGCAAATTCCTGAAGGACTTAAAACAAAAACAAACGAACTTATATCGCAACTCAAAAATGCTAAATTTGACGTAATTGTTAGTATGGACCCTTGTTTTGGAGCTTGTGACTTAAAAGAAAATGAAGCAATACAAACAAAATGTGATGCAATACTACACGTTGGGCATAATGCTTTTGTTGAAAAAACGCTAGTTCCAGTTGTATATGCTCCGCTAAATTATACACTTGAGAATTTTGAAAAAATAATTGATGAATTAATTTTATTTTTACGAAAAGAAAAAATTACAAAAACTGGTTTTGTTACAACAATACAATACATAAATTATTTACCAATAATAAAAGAAATTTTAGCAGAAAATGGAATTGAAATTATTACTCAAAAAGGAAAACGAGTTATTGAAGGACAAGTTTTAGGATGTAATTATTCAGCAGTTGCAAAAACAAAAAATACTATTTACTTTGGTGATGGATTATTTCATCCGTTAGGAATTCATTTTTCAAAACAAAGCGAAGTTATAATTGTTAATCCAATAAATGAAAAAATAACAATGCTTGATGAAGAAAAAAATAAATTTTTAAGACATAGAATTCTTTTAATTGAAAAAGCAAAAGAAGCAAATTCTTTTGCAATTTTAGTTACAACAAAACTTGGACAAAATAGAATTAGTGAAGCAAAAA
>CAZVWD010000077.1:0-2927 GCA_964630715.1 uncultured archaeon | reverse complement strand
GAATAGAAAAACCGTGGAAGAAAGAGTATATGATATAGAAAACATAGCTAGAGACCTTATTTTTAGATTAATATTAAGATTGAAACCTGAAGAAAAAGTGCGATATTGGTCAGGCAAACATGCTTTATTTTTTTCAACATCAGATCCTAGGGTTCATTTAGTTGTTTCCGATGAAAAAATTATTCATAATAAAGATTGGCGTATTCGAGCAGAGTGGTGTGATTGAAATAAAGTCAGAAATATTTTATAGAATCTGAAATATATTATAGAAGGATTACTCTAAATATAAAATTTTTTAAACGGTACAAAACGAAGAATTTAATTTTAAAAATTAATATATCAAATGTAAAGAATAGGTTCTATTTTTTTCTATAACAAAAATCAAACAATAGGTGATATTATGGGATATTTTTTACCAAAGGAATATAAGGAACTGCATGATTTATGTTTCTATTTACATGATATTTTGGTGCAAGTAGTAGTTGAAGGTGAAAAAAAGAAATTGTTTGATACAGTTGTTAGATTCGAAAAAAGTAGTGATGTTGAGAAGGTTAAAGATAACAGTGATATATTAGAATGGCTAATTACTAACGGTTATGAAGATGAATTTAAATCAATTGTTATTAAGCAAGTGTTAATCGCTACCATTTCAGATTATTGTCATTATATTTACGAAGCGTTAAAATGTTCTGAAAAAAGTAAGCTTACTATTACATATACTTTATTGAGGAAGCCATTAAAAGATAATTTGTTGCTTTTTGAATGGATTATGACGAATAGAAATGAATTTATAGAAAATTTCCAAAAAGATTCAATTTACTACGCGATTGATAAGATTGCTTCAACTAAGAAGAAGATGTTTATTGAGTACTCAGTGAATCAAATTAATTATTATGGAACATTCAATACAGATTTTATTTATAATGTAAGATATTCAAAGAAAACCGATTATAGTTTGGAGCGAGTATGGAATAGAGCAAGTCATATCGTAACGACTATAGAAGATTATAAAACGGAGAGTTTAAATTTAAATTTTGTATTTTCCGGAGAAGACTCAAAAGAAAGTCAGTGGAATTATCTCTATTCGGTTTTACCATATCTTTTATTCTATACAGTTGAAGTTATACAGATGATATTAGATCGAGAAATTGGAGAAAATAAATTTGATATACTATACGAAACTTTCAAGGAGAGAGCAAATAAATATGAAAAAACAGTATCAAAAATAGAATAAAAAATAGAGTAGGAACAGACACCTATTTTCTTAGAAAATAAATATTTTACTTTTAAATTAGATAAAAAGAAAAGGAGTACCAATTCAATAATTTGGTAACTTTTTCTGAAAACTTATATTATCAGAAGAGTTTCTTAACCAGATGAAGAGAAAAAAGAGGGACACCTATTTTCTCGAGGTAAAGATAGTTAAAAAGAATATTTTTTTGGAGAAAATGAATTCCGGAGACAGTGTGACAACACAATAACTAGGTAACTTGTTCTACCTTTTTTTAGAGGTTTGATGAATCAAGATTCCTAGTGTCTTCTCAGTTGATTAGAATATAATAGTAGGCACTCCTTTATTACACTTTTATAATATTTTAATAAATTACTCTATGCGAAATGTTGAGACCCCAATGAAACAAATCCTGCTTTACAGGATTTCAGATATACTTTCAATGTTAGACGAAATCAGCCTATTTAAGGAGAAAAGGATTTATGGTTCGAAAAATAAAATCTAAAGAAGAACCTGACATTATAAGATCAATTGATCCTAAGAAAGGAATTAAACTTTTAAAAAAACAGATAAAAAAAGCTAAAGAGTTATTGTTAAACAGACCAATTATCACTTCAGATCATACTGCTTGGAATAATACTACAAGAGATTATCTTATTAAGACATTTGGATCGAAATCACAGAATGTAAATGCTGTTATAAATGCATCGAGCAGTAAGGGCTTATTTATGGGAATGGGAGATGCCGAATTTGAAAAATATATGGCCTCAATCATTGAAAATCAAATCAAAATGTTAGGAAGTTGCATCGAACAACTTGAAACAGAAATAGAGTTGTCCGAAGGTAAAGAAGATATAGATGAACAAAATATTCCGGAAGAGATATCTTTTTCAAATAAAGTTTTTATTGTACACGGTCATAATCAAGGGATGAAAGAGGCTGTCGCTAGATTTGTTGAAAAGTTAGGTCTGGAAGCTGTCATTCTTCATGAGAAGCCAAGTAAGGGGCGAACGATTATTGAAAAATTTTCAGATTATTCTGACGTTCATTTTGCAATAGTCTTACTTACAGCAGATGATATTGGGAAAGAAAAAGATAATTCTGAGGATTTTAAACCTAGAGCACGTCAAAATGTTATTTTTGAGCTTGGCTATTTTATAGGTAAACTTGATAGATCAAGAGTCTGTGCCCTATATGAAGAAGGTGTGGAGATTCCATCTGATTATAAAGGGGTGATATTTATACAACTGGATACTCAAGAAAGGTGGAGATATGATATTGTTCGAGAATTATTAGCAGTTGGATTTAATGTTGATGCCAATAAAATATTTAGCGCCAACTCTGTATAACAGCGTGTACCTGGTTCGAGAGAAACTAATAACTAATAGGAAGGGACACCCATTTTTCAACCAGGAAAAGGAAAGTTATTTAACTATCCTCATCTTTTAGATTATTCTATAGATATAAAATACTTTTTCAATTATAAACCCCTTATTATCTTATTATTCCGATATTCTATCGGTTGACAAGAGTTTCGAATTGAATATAATGTAGGTATGGTAAGGCGGCCAAAAATAAGATTTGAGAATATTTTTACCATATTATGTCGAAGGAAAACCTCGAAGAAACCATTATATCAAGAAGGAGGCCCCAGGAATGAAGAGTATAACACTCGAAACTATTTACAAAAAAGTTA
>CAZVWD010000076.1:0-2981 GCA_964630715.1 uncultured archaeon | reverse complement strand
AATCATTATCCCCTTTTGTTAAAACAAATTCTCCATCAAGAGCATTTATTTTTACAATTGTTCTGTGAATTATTGGTAACTGGGCAGGATAAGAATTATACACTATTATTGACCCGTTTTCGTTTGGAATTATTTCTCCAGTATCAAAAATTAGTTTTGATAAATGACCACTAACATATTCAGGTTGAACAAAACTTTCAACAGGCATATTTTTTATGTTTTTATTAATTGTAATTTCTTGCCCAAAATTCATTTGTGAATTTGCTTTTGTTAATGCCATAACATCCCCTCTAAAAAGAGTGTTTTCCATACTAGCAGAATAAACTATTACCAAAGGAGAAGTAGTTCCAAATAATGCCCCTAGTAATAAATACACCACAAGCGCAAAAAGCCCTGCAAAAAATATATTCACAAGCGTTTCTACAATACTTGAGTCAGTAATTTGTTTTACTTTTGGCATAACAAACAAATCAACATAAGTAAATGGATCAAGCCACTTTAATTTTGAGAGAACTACACCTAGCAAAGAATTATTGATTGATGTTTTAATATTTGAAAAAAAATTATCTTCTTTTTTACTTTGATTTTTTAATTTTGAATTTTTTTTCTTTGAAATAAATTTAGACATAATTAAAATAAGAACTAATAATTTAAAATACTCCCTTTTGAACAATTTAATTTATTTAAAATTATTTTATTGCTTCAAGGATTTTATCTTTTTTTCCATAAAATAAAACCATTACAAGAATTGCTAAAACATAAATAAATCCTAAAATAAAATATAACTCTCCAAACCCTAAAATTCCAATTGCTTCTACAATTGCACCATATATTACTGAAAAAATTGCTAAAAAAATCAAAAATGATACATCTTTTATTATTGTAGAAAATTCATGGCTCAAAAATTGTCCTCGCGAGATCATTGCGGAAAGTATTGCTCCTGCTAAAGCTCCAAAAATATAACTTAAAAGTTCAGGAGGTCCATGACCAATTAACATTCCTTGAAGAAGTCCAACCCAAGTTACATGTTGCGCTGACAAAAACATCTCTCCAAAAAACAAACCAAGAATTGATGCATTCCACGCAATAATAAATATTGCTCCGGCACCATAAAGCAAAGATAATACAATTACAAAAATTAAAACTCCTACATTATTTTCAAAAATAAAAAATGAACAAGCCCCAATGTTTTTTGTTGCAGGGTTTTGACAAGCCCCAAATGCACCAGCGCTAGCTCTACCAGAAATTGAGCAGGGCACACCATTATTACAATTTTCACTACCTGCAATTGAACAAAAAGCGTTTATTTGCTCTTCAAAAACCACATCTTTTTGTTCATTTGGAACAAAAGCATAAGTTATTGAAAAAGCAAAAATTATGGCAACAAATATCCAAACATATATCATTATCACATTAAAATGCCTTGCAAAAAAGGTTGTTGATGATTTTCTTTGTAAGGCCTCATCATATTCTTCTTTTGCTAAAATATTATGAACAATTGGTACTAAACCAATAGTAATAAATGCAACAGATAACACGCTTGCGTGAGCAGGAAATAGAGCATTTGCAAAAATAATACTTCCAACGGAAATTATAAATGTCAAAAAAAAGATCAAATAGGGTTTTTGTCGAATATTTTTCTCGCCAATAAGTGATTCTAAAACCATTTTAACAACCTTTATATACCTTTCATAAACTAAATTCTTTCATAGTATATAAGCGTTAGGGTAGGACTATTTATGAAAGGAAAAGAATTATTTATGCCTGGGCAAACAATCACAACCGAGGAAGAATTTGCACCTGGAAAAAATACATTTGTTGAAGACGGATATGTAAAAGCAACTAATGTTGGAGAAGCAGAATTTGATAACAATACAAAAGAAGTTTTAATAAAAAGTAATCCACTAAAAGTTTTAGCAAGAGATGATATAATTATTGGAAGAGTTTCACTTGTTAAAGAAAGTGTAGTAGTTGTTGATATTATAAAAGCCGAAAATGGAGCAGTATTACTTATTACTCGAGGACAAATCCCAGCAAAATTTGTTGCTAAAGCATATGTCACAAATGTTAAAGAATATTATAAAGTTGGAGATTATATTCGTGCAAAAGTAATTTCGGCTAGTGAGTTGGCAGTAGATCTTGCAACAAACGAAACTGGACTTGGAATTACAACTGCATTTTGTTCTAATTGTAAAAAACCAATGCAATTTTCAAATGAAAAATTAATGTGTTTTTCATGCGGAGCTAGCGAAAAAAGAAAATGGTTTGAACAAAAAGACGAACAAGGTGAAAGACGAGAATTTGATCGTAGCGAGAGAAGATTTGATTCACGAGGAAGAAATGACCACGGCGGAAGAAGTTTTGGTTCACGAGATAGAAATGATAGAAGTTTTAGACCACGTGATGGAAATAGTCGACCATTCGTTCCAAGAGAAGGAAACAACCGACCATTTACACCAAGAGAAGGAAATAGTAGATCTTTTGCACCAAAAGAAAGATCATTTAATCCAAGAGGAGATAATGATAGATCTTTTAGACCAAAAGAAAACAATAATAGAAATGATAATTATAACAAACCAAGAAATTTTAGGGGGAATTAATAATGAAAGTTGAAGTAATAACTAATGAAAAAGATTCTTTAGAATTTTTTATTGATGGAGAAAGACACACATTACCAAACTTGTTAAAAGAAACTTTAGCAAAAAATAATGATGTTGAATTTGTTGCATACAGATTAGATCACCCAATTGATAAAAAATCAAGATTTATTCTTAAAGCAAAAAATCCAAAAAAAGTATTGGATGAAGCAATAAAAGAAATTCAATCAGAAATAAATGATTTTACAAAAGCATTTGAAAAAGCATAAGATTGCTTTTTCAAAAACCTAATTTTTTAACAATTCAAATTAATCAAAATATTTAAAAAAAAATTTAATATTAAATCAAAACTTAATTATTAGATTTCTTTTTTGATTTTTTCTT
>CAZVWD010000075.1:0-2998 GCA_964630715.1 uncultured archaeon | reverse complement strand
AATAATAACTGCTCTTTCTATTTTTCCTCTCATTTCAGGTTTTCCTTTTTTAATTACAACATTAACCATTGAAGCAATTCCTGCTTTTGGGTATTGTCTTTTTTTAGTAGTGTGTCTGAAAACAGAAATTATGTATACTTCTTTTGCTCCACTATTGTCGGCACAAGTCATATGACTTTTTAGCGTCAATGCTTTATTGTTTGGTATTGTCATTGCTTTCATTTTTTATCACTTATAACTTTCATTAATACAAAATTTTTTGTTTTACTTATTCTTCTTGTTTCTCCAATTTGAACAATGTCGCCTTCTTTTACAACCATTCCGCTTGGAACGTGTGCTTTAACTTTTGAAAATACTTTTTTGTATCGTTCATATTTTGAAATGTAATGTGTTAATTGTCTTTTAACTGTAATTGTTTTGTTTGCTTTTGCTGAAACAACTTCTCCTTCGAAAATATTTCCTCTTATTGGGTAAGTTTTAACTTGTCCCATTTGTTCTTCAACTTTTTTAACCGAAGCTTTAGTTGGTTTTGTTGTTGGTTCTTTCTTAACAACTTTTTTCTTTACTTCTTTTTTTTCTTCAACCATTTTTTTCACCTAATTCTATCTTCCGGTTTTTTTATGATATTTTTTCCATCCACAACAGCTTTTATTTCTGAGAACTCAAATACACATTCTTTTTTTGGAATAATTTTTTTATTATCCAAAATGAAAGTGTTTTTTGTTTCATCAATAATTTTTCCTGTTATGTTTGTTTTTTTTGGGTCAGAGCTTTTAATGACTTTAATTAACAAACCAATCATTTCGTGGTTGTTAATGTTTGTTTCATTAATTTCATACTCTTTTCCTTTTATCATACCTTCTCCCTAATCTTCAATCAATTCTTCTTTATATCCTTTTTTTATTAAGAAATCTTTTACTTTTGGTTTATGATTTCCTTGTATTTCAATGATGCCATCTTTTACTGTTCCTCCACAGGCAAATTTTTGTTTCATTTCTTTTCCAATTTCTTTTAATTTTTCTTTATCATCTATGCCTGAAACAATTGTCATCATTTTTTTAAATCTAATTCTTTTCACCTCAATTTTGATTTTTTGTTGCTCTTTTGTGATATTATTAATATCAAATAAATCTTTTGGCAACCCACTAATCTTATCTATTTCTTGCATTAATTAATCTCCTTTGTTTTTAATATTGTAAATACTCTTGCAATATCTCTTCGTATTTTTCTAATTTTTCCAGGGTTTTCACTTTTTGTTCCTGATGCAATTGTTGCTCTTTCTTTTGCTAGGTCTTGTTTTAATTCAACTATTTTTGCAGTTAAATCTTCTTTTTCAAGTCCTACTAAATCTTTTGCTTTAACCATAATTTATCACTTTTTTTCTTCAACCTTTGGTTTTTCATCTTCTTTTGTTTCTTTTGAAGGTTCTTCTTTTTTTGTTTCTGTTGGTTTTTCCTTATGTTCTAATTTTTCTTCAATTTTATCAACAATTTTTTCTGCAATATCTTCAACTTCTTCTACTACATTTTCAACTGTATCAACAACTTTATCTAAAATTCCATCTTTTTTTTCTTCAACCTTTGGTTTTTCATCTTCTTTTGTTTCGTTTGAAGGTTCTTCTTTTTTTGTTTCTTTTGCTTCAACTTTTGTTTCGTTTGAAGTTTCTTGTGTTTTAACTTCTTCTTCCTTTTCTTGGTTTGTTTCTTTTTGTTCTTTTGCTTCTTTTTTTACTAATTTGTAAGCGTCAACAACTTTCACAACATCAATTTTGTCGGGGAATATAATGTCTGGGTGGATAATACTTAATTTAATTCCAATTGTTCCACAACTTGGGTTTGATGGTGCCTTTGCAGTATCAACAAATTTTGATTGGTCTCCAATTTTTTTCATGTATCCAACAGCAATTCTTTGTTTTCTTTTTCTTGCTCCTTTTCCTCCAAGTGCACCCTTGAATACTAATTCTATTCCTTGTGCTCCTGCAGCGTTAATATCTTTTACTGTTCTAAATGCAACACTTCTCCATGAGAATCCTCTGTTAATCATTGCAGCCATTCTTGTAACTACAATTTTTGCGTTTAAATTTGCGTTTTTTATTTCTTGAATTTCTATTTGTGGGTTATTGATTTCAAAATCTTTTGCAATAACTTCTGTTAATTCTTTAATTGTTGATCCACTTTTTCCTATTGCAAGACCTGGTTTTGCTACGTGTAAAACTATTCTTGTTACTAGTGGTGTTTTAATAATTTCAAGGTGACTATATCCCGCTCTGTCTAATTTTTTTGCTAGGTAATTGTCTAAATCCATTTTGTTGAAATTCTTTTTTATAAATGTTCTTTCAATCATGCTTTCACTTCCGAAACTATTATTTCTATGTGTGTTGCGTTTCTTTTTCTTGCTTTTCCACTAATTTTTCCTTTACTTTGGTAAGTTACTCTACTAACTCCTTTTGATGCAAATGCGTGAATGATGTTTATTTTTTCTACATCAAGTCCTTTGAAATCTGCATTGTTTTTAACAGAGTTTAATAAATCTAAAAATATTTTTAATGTTTTTTCTGGGTATTTTCCTGACTTAACCCCTTGTTTTGATTCACCTTTTCTGTGTGCAACTTTTGTGTTGTATCTTTTAAGTGGTAAGTATTCTTCGTGGTTTATTATTTTTTCCATCCATGTTATTGTTGCGTTTACATATTTTCCTTTTATTTGATTACAAATTTCTGTAGAATATTTAAGTGATGCGTTAGCATTAGTCATTAATGCACGAGCAGTCTTGCTTTCTTTTCCTACATTTGCTTGATATTCTTTTTTTGCCATATTATCACTATCTTGCGGTTATTGCAGTTGAAGATTTTGTTGCTCCAATTCCTGCTTTTCCGTGTTGTAATCTTTTTCTTGTAAATACAAATTCTCCAATGTAATGTCCTAACATTCTTTCATCAATGTCAAGTAATTCAAATGTGTTTCCTCTGTGTACTGCAAATCGAGTTCCAACCATTTCT
>CAZVWD010000074.1:0-3036 GCA_964630715.1 uncultured archaeon | reverse complement strand
ATGTTCACAAACAACCCATTCAAGTTTTGGTTTTTCAACATCGTCAGTTTTTGGACAAGTTCTACACTTATTATCTAAAAAACTTGGTTTTTCAGGGCAATCAGGATAAAGTCCTTTGCAATTAGGAAAATCTCCTGAATACAAAATAGCTTTTTCATTCGCAGGCATTGGCTTATTGACATTCCCATTCATTTTCTCATAAGTTAAACCCATAAATACAACCTTAATAATTAGAGACAATTCTATTTTAAATTACTTGTTCGAAAATATACCGGCATGGTACTTCCCAAATGTTTATAAGTAAAAATCCCCTAAGCAAAACATGGACGTCCCTTATTTTGAAAATGAAAAATTTACACTTTACCAAGATGATTGTATCAAAATTTTAAATGAATTACCTAGTAGTTCAGTTGATTTAATTTTTGCTGACCCCCCATACTTTTTATCAAATGGAGGAATTTCTTGTCGAGCTGGAAAAATGGTTTCAGTTAACAAAGCAAATTGGGACAAATCACAAGGCCTAGAAAAAGATTTTGATTTTACATACAATTGGCTTAACGCATGTAAAAGAATTCTAAAAGAAGATGGAAGTATATGGATTTCAGGAACAATGCATAACATCTATCAAGTGGGATATGCTTTACAGTCACTAAATTATAAAATTTTAAACGAAATTTCTTGGTTTAAACCAAATGCACCACCTAACTTAAGTTGTAGATATTTTGCTCATTCACATGAAACTTTAATTTGGGCAAGAAAAGATAAGTTATCAAGACACAAATTTAATTATTCAAATTTAAAAGAATGGTCAGATAAATTAAGCCCAGCAGGAAAACAAATGAAAAGTGTTTGGAACATCCCTTTAACTCCCCCATCAGAAAAAACTTTTGGTAAACACCCCACCCAAAAACCATTAGAATTATTGCGAAGAATTATTACTGCTTCCACAAATAAAGGTGATATTGTACTTGACCCATTTAATGGTTCAGGAACAACAGGCGTTGTTGCAAAAGAACTTGGAAGAAATTATATCGGAATTGATTTAGAAAAAAGCTTTTTAGATTTGACCTTAAAACGTGCTGATTTTGTCAAAGAAGATTTATTAATCCCAAAAACATTACTTATTAATAATCAAAAAACAATAAATATGTGATTTTAATGTTAAATAGTAGAAAAATAAGTCGAGAAAAATTTGTTACCGATTTTGAAAATACTTTAATGCCTGGCATAATAGAAAGGAAAAAATTCATTGACTGGAACACGATAAATAAAAAAATAATAGCCCATAAAATTGAACTTGAATTTTTTGAAGAGCTTTTAGCAACAGACAGCGATAAACTATCTCAACTACGTGATTCACTACTTTCGGCAGACAACCCTGAAAAAATGATTAAACTTTGTTTTGAACTAATTGCACACACCCAGCCAAACTTTATAACTAAACAAGATAAAATTGATATTTCCAAGTTATCCGAAAAAATAAAAAAAGGTAACCAAAAAGAAGCACAAGAATTTATTAATTTGTTAAAAGATTTAGGGTTTGAAGAAATTTTAACACTTGAAAATATTCAAAATTATTTTCTAGGAATTCTAATTGGCCTTGAAACCCATAAAAGAAAAAATTTAGGCGGAAAATCATTCATTAATGAAATAAAACCCACCTTAGAAAAAATTGTTTTAAATCTAAATAGTAAAGGATTTAACTTAAAACTTACTGAAGAAGAAAAAATATTATATGGAAATACAAGCAAGCAATCTAAAAAAGTTGATTTCGCAATCATACAAAATGATAAACCATCACTAGGAATAGAGGTTAACTTTTACACAAACACAGGATCAAAACCAACTGAAATTAAAAGATCCTACGGACAAGTAAACAATCAACTATCTGCCAAAAAAATTGAGCTTATTTGGATAACTGATGGGTTTGGTTACACATTAATGAAAAAAAGTCTAGGTGATGCTTTTGAAATACACCCAAACATTTACAACACACAAATGGTTAAGAAAGTCTTAGAAAAAGATATTGAAATATTTTTAAATAATCAATAATTAGTTACAACTATTTCTTTTATTTTTCCTCTACCTTCAGCTTTGCAATTTATCATTCGTGTGGCATTTACAGTAGTTATAGAAAAATCTTTGTATAAATTTAATATTTCTGGAACATAAGAATTACTTAACATTACAAAACAACCTTTTGAATCTAATTTTTTGAATAGTTCAGCCAATCTTTCTTGGTCTTTTTGCGTAAAATCATCTTTAGTATATTTAGTAAAACTAGGCTTTTTACTTAATGGTGCATAAGGAGGATCAAAATAAATAAAATCACCTTTTTTTGCTTTTTTAACAGCTTGTTCAAAATCCCCATTCAATAATTCATCTTTTTGTAAAGCCATATTAACTGCCAAAATATTTTGTTCATCACATATGGTTGGATTGTTATATTTGCCAAAAGGAACATTAAATTGTCCTTTTGAATTTACTCTGTAAAGTCCATTAAATGAAGTTTTATTTAAATAAATAAATCTTGCAGTAGCTTTTACTAAATCACTTGGATTTTCAGCCCTGATTTTCAAAAAACTTTCTTTTTCGTTTTTGTATTTATCTTTTTTTAATTCTTTAATAAGTTCTAATGGTTTTTCTTTTATTGTTTTATAAGAGTTAATTAAAATTGTATTTGAATCATTTAGATAACATTTTTTTATTTTATTTTTTTTTGATAATTCAAAAAATAATGCTCCTCCTCCTAAAAAAGGTTCAAAGTAATTGTTAAATTCAGGCGGAGTCAATTGAACCAATTGTTTCATTAGTTGTCTTTTTCCACCGGCCCATTTAACAAAAGGTTTTGAATCCATATTTGTAATCATAAAAATCAACTTAGAAACTATTTTTTCTTCGGTTTATCCCAATAGGGACTTTTACATTTTGGACAAACTCTTGGCCTTTCACCATGATCTCGTGGAACCCATTTGTGTTCGCATCTTTCGCATTGATACCCTTTGAGTGTAATTTCAGCCATCTTGAAATATATAC
>CAZVWD010000073.1:0-3057 GCA_964630715.1 uncultured archaeon | reverse complement strand
TTAGTTGCAATTAGGCTAGGTTTTTTCTAATTTGGTTAGTTAGTATTTTAAGTTAGTTTATTGCTTATTTTATTATGTGTGGGATAATTGGACTGGTTAATTTTTATGGTGGGGACGAACTTGTTTCAAAGGGTCTTAAAATTCTTGAAAATAGAGGGAAGGATTATTCTCAAATAAAAGAAATTAAATCAGATAATAAAAAAATTATTTTTGGGCATAATTTACACTCAATAGTGGATTATGTAGAACAACCCCTTGTTTCAAAGAATGGATTACTTGTAATAAATTGTGAAATATATAATTGGAAATCACTTTGTGCAAAATACAAAATAAGCGCAAAAAACGATGCAATGCTTGTTCTAAAACTAATCGAACTTAAAGGACTTAAAAAAATAGTTGAAGTTGTAGAAGAACTGGATGGAGACTTTGCATTTGCATATTTTTCAAAAAAAGAAGAAAAAATCGTTTTAGCAAAAGATATTGCTGGAGTAAAACCTCTTGTTTATTATTTTAATGAAAAAGAAAAACAATTTGCTTTTTCTAGTGAAAAAAAAGCATTTGAATTTAACACTACTCACTTAAACCCAAGGCAAATTTTAATTTATAATTTAAAAACAAACAAATTAAATATTAAAAAAACAGAATTAAAAAAAGCAAAAAAAACAAGCGAACTTGATGTACAAAAAGCATTACTTGCTAGTGTTACAAAAAGAATTCCTCAAAAAGAATTTGCACTACTTCTTTCGGGAGGTATTGATTCAGCCTTAATTGGAATGATTTTGAAAAAAAATAATTTAAAATTTAATTCTTATTTTGCAGGAATAAAAGATTTAGATGAACCAAAAGATTTAGAATTTGCAAAAAAAGTATCATATGAATTAAATTCGCCCATAAAAATAAACTTAGTTTCAGTGAATGAATTTGAAAAAGAACTACCAAAGATAATTTCACTAATAGAATCAAGTGATCCTGTGAGAGTTGGGGTTGCAAGTACGATTTATTTTGCTACCCAAAAAATGAGCGAAAAAGTTTGTTTTTCAGGCCTTGGTGCAGATGAATTATTTGGTGGATATAATAGATTCAAAGAAAGCAATGATGTGAATAAAGATTGTTACTCGTATTTTATAAAAATGTATGAAAACGATTTGTATTTTGAAGATATAATTACAATGAATAATAAAACAGAACTAAGAGTTCCATTTATTGATAAAGAATTTGTAAGAAATGCTTTAGTGCTTGAACCAAAATATAAATTAAAAAAAGAAGGCAATAAAATAGTTGAAAATAAATTAATTTTAAGAAAATTTTTAGAAGAATTAGGTTTACCAACAGCCCTTGCTTATAGACCAAAAAAAGCAGCTCAATATGGAAGTAATTTTGACAAAGCTATTGATAAACTTGCAAGAAAAAATGGTTTTAGGTCAAAAGCAGATTATTTGAATTCTATTTTAGAAAAAGAATTACAAAAAAAAGGTAGTGAAAAAAATATTTTTGGAGTTAAAAAAAATATGGGGGTCGCAGCGTTAATTTCAACAGGAAAAGATTCTCTTTACGCAATGCATTTAATGCAAAAACAAGGTTATAATATAAAATGTTTAATTACTATTGATTCAAAAAACAAGGATTCTTTTATGTTTCATACACCAACAATTACTCTTGCAAAACTTCAAGCAAAAGCACTTGGTATTCCGCTTATTTTAGTTAAAACAAAAGGAGAAAAAGAAACAGAACTTAAAGATTTAAAAAAAGCAATTAAAAAAGCACAAAAAGAATATGTTATTGAAGGAATAGTTAGCGGAGCATTATTTTCAAATTACCAAAGAGAAAGAATTGAAATTATTTGTGAAGATTTAGGAATACGTGCATTTGCTCCGCTTTGGCACATGAATCAAGCAAAATATATGCGACAACTTTGGGACGAAAAATGTAAAGTAATGATAACAAAAATTGCATGTATGGGTCTTGATGAATCCTGGGTTGGAAAAATCATTGATAAGGTTGATTTAAAGAAATTAGAAAAATTAAATGAAAAATACGGTGTTAATGTTGCTGGAGAAGGTGGAGAATACGAAACCCTAATGGTTGATATGCCAATATTTTCAAAAACACTTGATATTAAATTTACAAAAAAAATGGAAAACGAATTCACTGGAGAAATAATTATCAAAAAAAGTGAATTAGTTAAAAAAGTTTAATTACTTTTTAAAAATTAAAACATTTTAATTAATTTTTAACAATCAAAAAATTGTTTACTTTTTTTCAAGAAACTTTTTCCAATCAAACAAAAAGAATGCAATTATTGAAATTACCCCAATTAATTCTATCATAATAGTCCATGTTGTTGCTGTTCCTTGAATTGTTGTATTAAGTGAAGAGAAAACTTTTTCTGTTGTAAAAACAAGAAACAAATAACTAATAGTTCTTCCAACAAAAAAACCAGCAATTACTTCTCTTAACCTTGTTTTTGTTGCACCAATCGCAATAAATAATGCATTTGAAGGTAATGGACTTAAAGAAAATAATAAAGTAAAAATAAATTTTTGGGTAGGTTTTCCACTAAGTTTTTTTGCAAGCAATTTCATTTCTTCCTTTTTCTTTTTACTTCCAAATTTATTAAAAAATACCCCACTACATTTAGCTAAAGCAAATCTTCCAACTGTTGATGCGGTTACTCCAATAAATACTAGTAGAAAAATATTTTGAGGATTTGTTATGTAGAAAAAAGAAAGTGTCATCCAAGTTGGAGGCATAAATACTGGAATTAAATTAAACAAAAAAACAAGAATCCATTCAAGCAAAATAATTTCAATTCCCATCATAATAAACTAATTATCAAGTGGATATAAAACTCTTATTGTTTTGATAATTTACCTTTTTGTTTAATTAGTTTTTTTGTTAATTGCAATATTTGTTTATTTTTGCTCGTTTTATTATTTCTGTTAAAAAAAATGTTCCACTTTTCGTGTTGTGAGGGGTGTTTAATTTTGGTCGGGTTTATTTTCCAAGTAACCATTTCCAAGCTGGAATGACGTGGATTGTTTTTCCTTGAATTTTTAT
>CAZVWD010000072.1:0-3126 GCA_964630715.1 uncultured archaeon | reverse complement strand
TTGTCCACCAGGGTATCTTTGTTCATTAGCTTCGTATCCTCTAAAGTAACATGCTCTTGCAAGTCCTCTGTCAACTGCACCTTGGTTTAAAACTAAAGCATCCATTATATTGAATCCATAATAAGGCATTAATGCTACAACAAAGTTTTGTTGTTGTGGTCTTCTATCAAGTTCTAAAACATCCATTGTTTTTGTTTTAATAATATTTTTTTCAGGGTAATGTAACATGTATCCTTCAGTATCATGTCTTAATTTATAGTTTATTGCTCCAACACCGATTGCTTGTTTGAACATTTTGTCTCCGTGCAGAGCTTTTCCTGCCATGTCGTGTTCAACAAAAGGAACCATGCTTGAAATAACACTTAAAATTGCTGCACCATTTATTTCTAGGTGTGTAATTTCATTATTAATATCTTCTTCTTTTTCTGCGATAAGCGAATTTTCTTCTTCTTCAGAATCAAGGTATTCAACTATTCCCATTTCAATTAAGTTTTGGTAATTTAATTCACCACTCTTAATTTTTTCTGCAATTTCTTTAGTATAAGTACTCTTTCCGTTTTTAACAACAACAAGAGGTCTTTGTAGTCTTCCTGCATCTGTGTTAATATAAATTTCATTAGTGTCTTTATGGTACGCAATGTTAGTTTCTTTTGGAAGTGCTCCTTCTCTTCTTGCAGTAATTGCGATTTCTGTTAATTTTTTAGAATCTTCGTGGAAACCAATTAATCTTCCATTAATATATACTTTTGCTAATCGAGTCATAAAATTCACCAACTATTTCTTCCCTTTTTTACTGATTTTAATAATTTCTTTTATCCCCATAATTAAAGTAAAAATGATCCATGCTAAACCAAGAATCAATAAAATCAAGTTTAATCCTGTATTTAAAACACATATAGGTTCTGCTACTGATTCTAAGTATTGACAAACTGGGCCAAACATCATGTATATTGAATGTAATATTGCGTATATTACAAATGTAAATGAATACAATACATAATTTCTTTCGTTAAATTTAATTATTGGTACCATGTCATTTCACCTAAATCTTTTTCAATTTTACACCTTGTTTGTGTAAAAATTCCTCTATTGGTTCTTCTCTTGCTTCTGTAGTTACATCGGCCATAAAGCATAAGTTCTTTACAAGTCCACATTGTGGTCCATCAGGAGTTTCAATTGGATCAAGTCTACCCCAGTGTGTACCATGAACATCTCTTGCTTCGTATAGTTCTCGAGTTTTTGCAAGTTGTGATTTAACTTTTCTCATGTCCGTTAATGGTGCTAAGTAATTTACTCTATCAAGGAATTTTGCTACACCAGTACTTCTTCCAATCCAGTTACCAGTACTCATAGCAAATCTAATTCTCTCACTTACAGCTCCAGGTCTAACGATTGTAGAAATATTAAGTTTTCTTCTTCTTGTAACAGTTCTATCAATTTGGAATCGTAAATCTTTTACAAAGTATTTGAATGAATAACGGAATAAGTGTTCCATTAATTTTCCACTAAGTTCAAGTCTTTTGTTTGTGTAATGGTCTTTATCATCTTTTCCACGAAGACCATAACTTCGTTCAATAGCTTTTGTTGCCATCATTGATAAATAATATGCTTTTGCAAGTCTTCCCGGTTCTCCTTGACCAATGTGTGGTAATAAAAATCCATCAATTACTTCTTGAGCTCTTCTAAGTCTGTAATCAATTACTTGTCCAGGTGCAACGTATTTTCCAATTTTGTCAAGTGCATCTTCTTGTTTTTTAATATCACATTCTTCCCAGTTTAGTAATAAGTCGTTTTGTACTTCAAGTTCTTCAGGGAAAGCATCAAAAATTTCTTTTTGTGTTTTAAGTCCTAGGGCTTTGAATAATGTGAATAATAATAATTTTCTTGGGCTTGTTGGGAATGTAGCGTAAAGTAATCCTTCAGGACTTCTAAGTACTCTTACTCTTCCTTTAAATGCTCCTTTTGTTGAAATAACTTCTGCAACAGTTCCTTTTTCTCCTTCAGAAATAAGTACTCTATCACTTGATAAAACTTCTTGTGTCATTAATGCTTTTTCACTACCATTAACAATAAAGTATCCCCCAAAGTCCATTGGGTCTTCTCCAGCATCAACTAATTCTTGATCGTTCATTCCGTCAAGCCAGCATTTGCTAGATTTAAGCATAATTGGTAAATCTCCAATAAATGTTCTTCTTGCGTCTTGTTCAACATCTCGTCTAAAAAGTCTCATTGTTAAATAAAGAGGTCCAGAATAAGTTCTATTTCTAAGTCTTGCTTCAAGTGGAAGAAATTGGTCTTTTGGAGAACCATCAGCTTCAATTATTTTTGGTTTATCAACTTCAATATTGCTAAGTTCAATTTTTACTTCTTCAATTTTAGGAATAATTTCCTTATTTTCTTCAACAATATCTTGTAATTTAATATCAACGAATTGATTGAATGAATCAAGTTCTAGTTGTGCAATGTTTTTTGTTTTTAAATAAGAATCAATTATTTCCCAACTCAAAGTATCACCTATACAATTCTCCGATAATATGTTGCTTGTCCTGCAGTTAAAGAATCTCGGATTATTTTTACTACATCTCCCTTTTCAGCTTTTAAAGGTTTGATTGCTGGATCAAGTCTTGTAATTATTGGTAACGAAATCTTGTTTACTCCAAGTTCGTCCATTAATTCTTGGACTTTTTCTTTTCGTATTAAAACGTGTTCGGGTACTAAATAGTGTCTTTCTTCAGCCAAATGCTCACCAATCTTTTTTTATTTTTTTGTAGGGTAAAGCGATGGCAAGAAAGTGATTTTTTATTAAAAAAATAATCCCTTAAACCCAAAACTCACCACAAAATTATAATTATTAATAACTATTAAACAAATTTTATTCGCAAAGCTTTAAAAGCGTTGTGCGAACCGACTTTTTTCTTACAAAAATGATGGGTGAAAGTTTATTAATGTTTTCTTGACTTTTTGATTTGCGTAATGTTTGTTTTTTAATAATTATTTTTAATTTAAAGTTGGGTGGCCGTTTGCATTTGCTTGCCAATTACCATCAAAATTTAATTGAGAAAATGGGATTCCGTTAGATCCAAAATATTCACTCTCTTGGTTAGTGGTTGGTGTGCATACGTCATT
>CAZVWD010000071.1:0-3148 GCA_964630715.1 uncultured archaeon | reverse complement strand
CAGAAGAACATAAAAAATTTATTTTAGAAAACATAAAATCAGTTGACAAAGTTTATGCAAGTACAAATCCAGAAGACCCAATTTTTGATTTTCGCGACGCATTCATAAAAGAAGGTGCAAACATTTTAGCAACAACAGAAGATGACAAAAATGCAGAAATAAAAAAGAAATTTTGCAAAGAACATAACGCAGAATATATTCAATTACCAAAAACCTTAGGTTTTAAACAAATTTCGACAACAGAAATAAGAGAAAAAATTAATCAAGAATAATTTATTTTAGTTTTATTACAAAATTATTTGTTAATTAATTTTATTTTTTGTTTTAAAGTTATTTATTAATTCATCAAAATCTGATTTGAATAATTTATCTTGTATTATTCGGTATTTATCAAACTCACTTTCTGCAATTTCTTTTGCTTTTTTATTAGTTATTTTTCCTTCTTTTTGAACTGTTAGGAAATTCCTAATAGTTGAAATTTTTACCATCTTTGGCAGTATGTGCAAATTTTGCGCTAACTGAATTCATCAAAAAATCTAGCTTCAATATTGTCTCCAGATTCTTTTGTAAAAATCAAAAAATCGATTGTAGAATTTCTAACAATAATTTCTTTATTCATAATTAACTTAACTCAAAATTCCTTATAAATATTTCACAAGTTCCCTACCGGTCGGAAAAAACTTATTTTTTGTTAACAATTAAATCATTTTTGATTTAATTAAAGCAATTTTATAAGTATTTTTTTTAATTGGAAGAATTATTTAATAAATTCATTATTTTTCAAGTTTTCAAATTCTTTATCACTAATTAAGAGTTTTATTTTAAGTTTTTTGTTAGTGTGTATTTATTAGTTTAAATTTAGTGCTCTTTTTGTTTGTTGGATTTTTTCATAAAAAATTTTTCTTTCTTCGATATTTTTTTGGCCTTGTGTTTCAAGAGATAAAATTATGGCTTTTTTTGTATTATATGTTTGATTAAAAGTCTTTATTCCTTGTTGTGTTTTTTCTATAGTTGTGTTTGTTTTTACTTCTATTGGTAATAATTCTTCGTTGTGTTCTATTATAAAATCAATTTCGGTTCCATTTTTAGTGCGCCAATATTTTGGTTCTAGGTTATTTTTTGTTATTTCTGTAAAAACAAAGTTTTCTAGTAATCTTCCTTGATCAGTTCTTTCTTTTGAATAATTTTTTATTGCAGTGTTTCTAAATCCATTATCAATAAAAAATATTTTTGGAGCTTTTGTTATTTCATTTCTTTTGTTTTTAAAAAATGGTTTTACTAATTTTATTAGATGTGTTTTTTCTAAAATGTTCAACATTTTTTTTAGTTCAATAAATTTAAATCCGGTTAATTTTGACAATTCTTCATAATTAATTAAATTGCCAGTTTGTAGTGCAAGATATTTAGTAAGATTAATTAATTTATAATCATCACTTAATGATATTAACTCTTTTACTTCTTTTAATAGATATGTGCTATAAATATTTTCTAATACTTTTTCTTTTTCTTGGTTTGTTTTACTTAAAACAACTCTTGGGTAACCACCATAAATAATAAATTCTTCTAAAAATTTATTAATTTTTTTTGTCATAGCTTCTTTATAATCTTTATTTAATATTTTAACCAATTTTTCATCCTTGCTTTTTAAAAATTCTTCAAAAGAAAAAGGGTATAAATTAAAAATAAATATTCTGCCAACTAAGTGTTTAATACTTTGGATGCTTAACTCTGTTGTTGAAGATCCAGTAATTATTATTTTTATTTTTTCTTTATCAAAAATATATTTTAGTTTTTTTCCACTATCTTTTGAATATTGAACTTCATCAATGAATAAATAATCAAATCCTTTAATATATTCTTCAATGAATAAATCAATATCTTCTTCAAATAATTTCATTTTGTGAACTTCATCAAAGGAAACTTTAGATATTTTTTTCCCTTTTTTTTCAAGATCTGATAAAATATTTTCAACCATTGTTGTTTTTCCACATTGTCTAGATCCAAGCACAGCTAAAATTTCTTTACAATCTAAATATTTTTTTAACTCTTTCTCAAGTTCTCTCTCAATATACATACAAATTTAATAGGTACACTATTATTTAAATATATGCAATTTTAGTGTAACTAAAATTTATTTTTTTATAATTTTAGCGTACTTCTTAAACTAGAGTTTTTTTAATAAAATTAGTCCATTTTTTTCTTATAATAAAAAATACCTGCTCCAATTATACCTAAAATTATTAACACTATTAATGATTCAAGTACTGGGAAATATTCTTCATTATTATTTACTTCCAAATCGTTATTATCAAAATCATTAATATCTAATTCTTCTTCTTTGTTAAGATCTATTGGAATGTTTTCATCAATTATTGGAGTATCAATATTATTTTCATCTATCAGAGGAACATTTTGATCAATTTCTTCTTCATTATAACAATTATTACTGCTAATAATGCAATTATTACATTGTAATTCTCCTTTTTCAAAATTAAAATCTAAACAAGTAATGTTAGTAAAATCATTAATATCACATTCTTCTCCACTTTCTTTAATCCCATTACCACAAACTTTTGTTTCAATTGGAGGGTTTGGTTGATCTATTGTTGTTTTACAATTACTAATATCTACAACACAACTATTATCAAAATCATATGTTCCACTAATATAATTAGTTTTATACACTTGATTTAATCCTGTACAATCAGATGATTCATTTTGAAGTCCCATTGATTCACAATAAAATTTTAAATCTCCACTCATATCAATACAACTTTCAAAATTTAGCTTACATGCATTACAACTTAATGTTCCACCATAATAACCATCAAAATCTTGACAAATTTTTCCATCTAAAAAGTCAGTATCACATTCTTCTCCTTCATCAATCATTTGATTTCCACAACTAGCTTCACAAGTATTTTCTCCAAAGTTAAATAAATACCATGAATTATATTGTGTTCCAACAATATCTAAACTAGCTTCTTTAAGTATTTCTCCGTTTATTGTATCTTTTCTAATTCTAACTGTTACTTGATCTTCTTCATTTGCAAAAGTAGATCGCATATTTATCCCAATTGCATTAAAATCTTCAAAATATGATTTAAAAGTTTGTCCAATTGGAGAAGAATTAACAATATTATAAGTT
>CAZVWD010000070.1:0-3207 GCA_964630715.1 uncultured archaeon | reverse complement strand
GAGCGGTTACCGTGATGCTTATTATTTAAAATCAATGAAGGTTAGAACAAAATTAATTAATGAGTTTAAAGAAAAATTTAGTGAATATGATGCTTTATTATTTCCAACAATGCCCACAATTGCTCCACGTTTTGATGAAATAAAAAACATGACACCTATGCAGAATTATGCAATGGATCTTTGTACAGTTCCAGCAAACCTAGCAGGATTTCCCCATTTAAGTATTAACGCTGGATTTAGCGAAGGCATGCCGGTTGGATTAATGGCTGTTGCAAACCACTTGCAAGAAAATAAATTATACTCTTTAGGAAAGGTGTTAGAATGAGTGAAATAATTTACCGAGAAGCAAAAATTTCTGATGCAGAAGAAATAGTTTTGCTTTGGGAGAAATTAAGAAATGTTCATGAAAATATTAATGATTATTGGAAAACAATTCCTAATTCAAATATTAATTATTTAAATCATATTAAAGAAAAAATTCCTTCTGAGAGTGTTAAATTTGTAGTGGCTATTAATGATAAAAAAATAATTGGTTATTCTTGGGCGGAAGTTCAAGATGATATCCCAATTTATGATAGAAAAATTTGTAAAATTAATGACTTATTTGTCTTTGAAGAATTTAGAGGCAAAGGTATTGCAAAAGAATTATTCAAAGAATTATTTGATTTTGCAAAAGAAAAAGAAGCAAAGTATATTGTTGAATATAATGGGATTAAGAATGAGTCTGCTTCAAAATTTTATGATTCCGTTAATTTAGATCCAATTGTTGAAATGAGAATTAAGAAGGTGTTAGAATGACACAAACAAGTGTAATGATAGGACTTGAGATATAGTTTATTGTTTAATAATTATAATAAAACGCTGTTTATTTGGGTCATTTTAAACATGCAAATTGTTTTAGAATAAAGGACGAATTGTTAAATTCAGTTGGTGTAAAATTTGCACATGTTACTAAATATGGTAAAAAGCTCAGCTATTAGGAAATTCCTAACAGTTCAGAAAAGGGGGGTTGGAAAGGGAAACGAAAAGTTTAAATAGTTGAAGTGTGAGTATATACTTATGAGTAGATTCATTAATCGTGTGAAGGAATTAAAGTTTTTGGAAACACGATATAAGAGTGGTGTTGCTGAATTGTTGATTCTCTATGGTAGGAGAAGAGTTGGAAAAACTGAGTTGGTTTTAAATTTTTGTGAAAAAAAAGATTATTTTTATTTTATGGGTCGACTTGAATCAAGGGAAGATACGATTAAAAGATTTAATAATTTGTTAGTTGAAAAGTTTAATGAGTCTTCTTTGTTGAATAATCCTCTTTCAAATATTGAAGCTGTTTTTGATTATTTGGCAGAAAAAGTATCTGGTAAACGAGTTATATTGGTTTTTGATGAGTTTCCTTTTTTAGTCGATAGATTTCCAGAAATAATTTCTATCTTACAAGATAAGTGGGACTCAAAGTTCAAAAAATCAAAGGCCATGTTTATTTTGCTTGGTTCTAGTGTTGGGATGATGGAAAAATATGCTTTGGATTATAAGAGTCCTTTGTATGGAAGAAGAACGGGACAATGGAAGTTAGATAAGTTTAATATTTCTCATTTAAAAGAATTTTTTCCAAAATATTCGCAGGAAGAGTTAATTTATGTCTATTCTTCTATTGATTCTATTCCAGGTTATTTAAATATTTTTGATGGAAATAAGTCAGCTTTAGAGAATATTAATACTAAGATTCTTTCTAAGGGTGAGTTTTTGTATGAAGAGGTTGAGATTTTATTAAGAGAAGAGTTAAGAGATCCTTCTAATTATATGTCTATTCTTTCTTCTGTTGCGGGGGGATTAAATACTTTTAATGAGATTAGTCAAAAAACTAATTTGGATAAAAGTATGCTTTCTAAATATCTTGGTGTTCTTGAAACTTTGAATATAATTATGCGAGAGATGCCTTTAACTAGTGGTTTGAAGAGTAAATTGAAGTCAAAAAAGGCTCTTTATGTTATTAAAGATAATTTTTATGATTTTTGGTTTAAATTTGTTTATTTGAATAAGCAAGAAATAGAAAAGGGTGCTGAAAATGTTTTGGGTAAGATAAAAAGAGATTTTAGTCAATATGTTAGTTTTAAATTTGAGAATTATTGTAAAGAATTTTTAGAAAATTTGTTTTATGAAAAGTATCATTCTTTTGGTAAATGGTGGCATAAAGATAAAGAAATTGATATTCTTGCTTTTAATGAAGAAAAGAAAGAGGTTTTGTTTGGTGAGTGTAAGTGGAAAGAAAATGTTGGTGCTTTGAGTGTTCTTAATGAATTAAAAGAAAAATCAAAGTTTGTTGATTGGAATAAAGATAAAAGAAAAGAAACTTTTGTTGTATTTGCAAAATCATTCAAGTCAAAACCAAAAATTAAAGGGCTTTTATTATATGATTTAAAAGACATGGGAAAATGAAGTTAATCTTTTGCTTATATTGAGTGGTATTGATTTTTTGGGTTATATTATTAGGCCTTGGGGTGTTTTTGTTAGAGAATGAGTTTTATGAATTTTAGGCTATTCCAAATAATTACTTTCGAGATTTTCAGCTATTGTAAATAGCGACCTTTATAAACAATTTTGGGTTGTTGCGTATGGTAGATGCAACCTTTATAAATAAATTCTTATTTTGAAGTTGTGCAAGTATCATATATAAATAATCCACCTCAAATATTAATTTGGATTAGTGAAAAACTCAATGAATTGAGAATAAGTGTTTCAAAATCACAAAAAGGGTCAAGTTTTTGGAGAATTCGGGCTGGTTCACAGAAAGTTATTAATAACTATTATTCCTTAATTTCTTCAAGACACAATGATAAAATACCAAAATTTAAAAAAGTAAAAAGGTTTTCATATGCAAAGCTCGCAAGAACAAACAAAGGTGATGATAGGACTTGAAGTCCACACTTATTTAGATACTAAATCTAAATTATTTTGTAGTTGTTCAACTGATATAGCAAATGCTTTGCCAAATTCAATAACTTGTCCAATATGTCTTTCACACCCTGGAAGTAAACCGGTGTTAAATGCGAAAGCAGTTGAACATGCAATTAAAGTTGGACTTGCTTTAAATTGTAAAATAAATAAAGATTTTTTCTTTTCAAGAAAAACATATTTCTATCCTGATATGTCTGCAAATTATCAAATAACTCAATATGAAGTTCCTGTAGCAGAACATGGATTTGTAATGCT
>CAZVWD010000069.1:0-3374 GCA_964630715.1 uncultured archaeon | reverse complement strand
TAAGAAAAAAAGTAAAATTTGATTATAATTTTTTAGTTGCAATGTTACCATACATATTTTTTGGAATAAGCATGCGAGTAATAATGCATCAAATTGAAGCAGGTTTACTCACCTTACCAGGAATAATAAAAACTGCCAACCCGCTTGAGTTAGGGTTTTATTTTTTCACCCCTGGAATTTGGATTTTAACATTTGCATTAGTAATAATTGGATTATTAATCGGAGAAGTATGGAAGGAACTTAAAACAAAAAGAGTATTATACTTCGGAGTAATTGTGATGATTCTACCTGTGTTATTTAATTTTATAAATTTTAATAACTGGGCAGTATTTATTGGAACTTCAATATTAATTTTGGTTGTTTCTTATTGGATTTGTTATTTAATCAACAAATATTCAAAATATAAAATTTTAGAAGATAAATTAAATTTCTTTATTGTTCTTGGTCAAGGAATTGATGGAATTGCTTCTGCAATCGCAATAAGTTTTTTTTCTTTTTCAGAACAACACGTTCTATCAAACATGTTAATGAATATTCACCCCGCACTATTTGCAGGAATAAAATTATTAATTGCAGTGTTAATTTGCTGGAGCTTAGATGATTATGCAAAAGAACAAAAAGAAAAAGGTAAAGATAAAACTAACTTAATTAACTTTGTGAAAATTATTATTGCAATACTTGGTTTAGCAACTGGACTTGCAAGTTTATTTAAGTTAGGAATTATTTAATTATTTAACAAGACCCATTTGACTTAATGCATTTACAACTCGCGAAACAGAATTTTTGTTTGGAATAAAATTATGTTTTACATGAGATTGTCTCGCCCTAAAATGAACCAATACTTCCTTATAAAAATCCCCGAATGTTTTATATTTAAATCCCTCAACTTCAGCTTTTTTATACGCTGCCAAAATACTTTGTGAAACAACTCTCTTTTCCATACGCATTGGCATCCGACTTAATTTTGCAGATGCATTTTTAACAACAGTTCTTTGGATAATCGGAACCCCCTTATAAGAACCCAGCCCTGACCCAGCTTTAATAAAGGCTGACCCAAGTCCATGTGTACTTAATCCAGTTCCATTTATTTTCCTAGCTGATCCATTACGACCAGAATTAATATTTGAACAACTATCTACTTTTAACCTATGAATATATCTTCTAACCATAATAAACTTCATACTCCCGCATATTAAAACTTTTCCACAACTAAAATAATTGATAAAATATGTTTTATTTAATAGGAATTGGACTAAAACCAGAACACATTACACTTGAAGCAATTTCTGCTATTAAAACTTGTGATGAAGTATACCTTGAAAAATACACTTCACAATATGTTGAAGGAGAAAATTCTAAACTTGAAGAAATAACTGGTAAAAAAGTTGTTTTAATCAATAGAGAGGAAGTTGAAGTTAATTTTGAAAACAAAATAAAAAAATCAAAAGAAAAAAATATTGCCTTACTTATCTTTGGAAATGCATTAACTGCAACAACACATATTCAACTATTAATTGATTCAAAAAAATCTGAAATTGATTACAAAGTAATCCCTGGAATTAGTGTTACTAACACTATTGCTGAATCAGGCCTTGATGAATATAAATTTGGAAGAACTGTAACAATATGCTATCATTTACCAAACTTTGAACCTGAATCATTTTATGATCAAATACTTACAAACCAAAAATTAGGATTACACACCTTATGTTTACTTGATATTAAAAAAGACCAAGAAAACGAAATGATGATGAATGCAAGTGAAGCAATTGAGATACTTGAAAAAATTAAAACAAAACGAAATGACAACA
Organism: uncultured archaeon; assembly: GCA_964630715.1. Taxonomy (GTDB): domain Archaea; phylum Iainarchaeota; class Iainarchaeia; order Iainarchaeales; family JAAZKV01; genus JABIDZ01. The sequence continues at coordinate 1,563 of CAZVWD010000069.1, read as the reverse complement.
ATAATTTTGAATATTTAGCATTAGTAGGAATGACTAATTCTAACCAAAAAATTGTTTTTGGAAAAGAAAAAATAAATAGTTGCAAAGAAGTTAACGAAATTTTTCCACAGAGTTTAATTATTTTAGGAAAAGCAAATGAAAAAGAAATGGAAGCAATTAAAATATACGAATAATTAACGTGATTTTTATGAGTGAAGAATTAATTAAAAAAGTAGAAAAATATGAAGCCCTAACTAAAAGAGGACTTAGTGAAATAAAAAAGAAAACAAATCTTGATTTAAATCAAGACAAAATTGCAGATGACTTTTTATCAATGGCAAATAATTATTTTAATGATGGTTTATTCTTCAAAGACAAGGGCGACTTATTAACCGCTCTTGCTTCTTTCTCATATGCTCATGCATGGCTTGATGCTGGCGTGCGCGCATATTTATTTGATGCAACTGACGATCAATTATTTACTTTACCTTAAAATCCACCCAATATAACAAATTCACTTGTTTTTATGCATTAAGCAAAATTTAAATAGATAAAAACCATTTAATCTATTATGTCAATATACAACAAAAAGTTCAAGTTGCCTAAAATAAAACTTGCAATGCCTCAAATACCAATCCCAAAGCTTAACATGAAAGCTTTAGGAATTGCTTTAATTTTAGTTATAATACTTGCGACAGTATTTTTTGTTGCATCAAACCCAATTATATTAAATAACCACATACTTATTAGTTGGACAAATAACCCCTTGAGCATAACAGATAATTCTACCCAAAATGCAGAACTTCATTTAACATTAGTAAATACTTCAAAAACAATGCAAAATATTAGTTTAGAAGTTGCTTCAAGTTCAGCAGAGATAATAATTTTTTGTCCAGATAAGGAATTTCCAAATGTTGCAAGTGGAAATAGACGAGAAACGGTTTGTGTAATAAGAAAAAACCCGGCTCAAAAAGTATTTCCTGGAACTTATGAAATTAACATAAAAACAAATCTTGGTGAAGCAACAACTTCTCTTGAGATAAGAAATTAATTTTAAAACAAAAACAATTTTATCTAAAAACATTTGTTTTCTAATTTTAGTATGCCTACAAAAGCAGATTATAATAATTATTTAGCAAAAAAAACTGCTTCGCTTGTAAGAGAAAATTTTTCAGACAAAGGAATTACTAATTTACTTTTAGTTAAAACTGGTTCAAGATGGAAAAGAACACTTGGCCACATTAAAACTGTAGAAAGTTCTGAATATGGATCAATGATAGAAATTAATCCGCTTCTTTTTGATTTAGAAGTTCCAGAATTTGTTCTTGATTATGTTATAATGCATGAATTAACACATTATTTTCAAGGCTTTGCTTCTAATCATGAAAAAAAACACAAACACCCACACAGAGGAGGGATTGTTGAAAAAGAACTTGCAAGACTTGGCTGGGAAGAAATACAAAAAAAATCTGATAAGTGGATTAAGGAAAATTGGGGAAAAATATTAATTAAAAATGAAATTGATCCTCGAGTTAAAAGAAAAACACGAAAAAGACTTACTTGGAAAAGTTTTTTTAGATGATT
>CAZVWD010000068.1:0-3385 GCA_964630715.1 uncultured archaeon | reverse complement strand
CGAGCTAAAGCATACAAGTATGCATCAACTATTTCATCAAGAGTTAATTGTTTCTTAAAACCAAACCTTGCAATTTCTTTAAAATAAGTTTGAACTATTTTAAACGCAATTTCTTCATCATCAGCATCTAAAGCAGAAGAAATATCGCTTTTTGAAACGGTTTCTATTTTTGACATTGATGTTGATAACGAATCTGAAAATAAACCAATTAATTTATTATAATCAATTTTTTCAACAACTTTTGTTTTTTCAACAGGAGCTTTAATTGTTCTAGTCCTATAAACAATTTTTGGTTTATCATGAATAGTTCTAGTTTTATATTTTACTGTTTCAATTACTTTTGGTTTTGATTTAACATTTTTAACAACAGTTTTAGTAATTGTTCTTGTTTTACCTTTTTTTCCAAGAGTACCAGCTTTTGCAAGTTTCCAAAGTGCAACAGCTTCACTAAATGTTTTGCCAATTCTCATTTGAGAACCAATAAATTGATTGTATGCACTAGGCCTTCGTGTGTTTTTTGCTTCAAGAGCTTTAAATTTATTCCACTCTTTTACTGCTCTTTCAAAAGTTAATCCTGAAAGAATTTGTTTTCTAATAAATAAATTATATTCACTAACTCGTTTAGTGTTCTTTTTTGCTTTATCTTTACTTTTTAATTTTAAAATATCATCTTTTAATTTTGCAATTTCAATATCTTGTTGTTTATTATGAGTTAAAGCTTTACTTGAAGCTTTTTTGTTTGAACTTATTTGGTTTTCAACTTTTTTTGAAACTTTAGTAACTTTTTTAGCATTTCCACCAAAAGTTTTTTTTGCAGCATTTTTTACTATTTTATTTGCAACTTTTGTCGCTGTTTTAGTTGCTGTTTTAGTTGCTGTTTTAGTTGCAACTTTTTCAACAGTTTTTTTACTATTAATTTTTTGTTTAACTACCATATAATCACTATATTAGTATGGCGAAAAACACTATAAAAACGTATTGGTTAACTAGAATTAGTGAAGAAATTACTTTTTTCGTATAATTCGAGTAAATCCTTTCCCTTTTTGAATTTTCTCAATTTCAACCAATTTTTTCTCTTCAAGATTAGTAATTGCTTGTCTTAATGTTCTTTCTGCAAATTGTTTACTTAATTTTTCATAAACTTCTCCAGAATTTAATTCACTCTTACTTAAAAGATCAAGAATTAATTGTTCTTGCACTGATAAAGTTGAAGTTATTTCAACCTTAACTGGAGCTTCTTGTTCAAAAGCACGACGAACATGTTGAACTTTAACCTTTGGTGAATTTTCTTTTTCTGCAAATCTTGCTGCTTTAAGCAAAATATCAATTGCAAGTCGAGCATCACCTTTTTTTGAGGCATTTGCTGCACAAAGTCCAATAACTTCTTCATCAAGAACGTTTGGCATAAAAGCAAATTTTGCTCTTTCAATTAAAATTTGTTTTAATTGTTGATGAGTGTATTTTTCAAAAGTAAGTACTGAAGCATTAAGTGAACTTCTTATTCTATCATCTAAAAAAGATAAAAACATATTATCGTTTGAAATAAAAATTAAACCAATTAACAATTGTGATTGTTCATTTAATCGTGATAAATCATATAACAAATCCTTTGTGTCTTCTTGTTTTAGTAATTGTTCAGCTTCATCAAAAACTATAATTGGAATAATTTTTTTATTTCTTATAACCGCAACAAAACGTTGAAATATTTCTTCACTTGCAAGGCCTCTGCTTGGAACAGGATAACCAAAATAATTTGTTATTTTTGCAAGGATTCCAACTCTTGAATTTAATTCAAAACAATTAATATAAACTGTTTTTGTACGATCAGAAAATTCACTTAATTCATTCAAAACAAATTTTGAACTAACAGTCTTACCTGTGCCAGGAACCCCTGTAAGAAATAAATTAGTTGGTTTTTGTCCATGTGTTGCTGGTTTTAATCCAAAAACCATCTCGCTTAATTCCCTATCACGAAAAGGAAGCATTTCGGGCAAATAATCAGGATAAAGTAACCTTTCATCTTTTAGAATATTGGTTTCTGTTTTTGAGTTAAAGATGTTTCCCATAATAATAAAAAGTACATAAAAGAATAAAAGCTTAACAAAAACAAATAAAAACAAGTAATCTCTAATATTGGTATAACTACAATACAAGATTTGATTGACAAAATCCCAAACGAAGCAATTAATGAAATAAAAGAGGATATTGTAGAATTATACAAATTAGAAACCTTCACAAAACAACTCTATTTGGCACAACTACGAAAATTTGATGGAACAATTATTACCACTTTACAATATTTGAGTCAACAAGAAGAAATGCATGCAAATGCAATGAAAATCTTGCTTGGAAAAATAAATTATCCTATTGAAGAAGAACATGATTTATTAAACCAAACCAAAAAAAGATTACCTTTAATTGAAGCTTTATCAGTGGACATAAAACAAGAAGAAGTTGCACAAGTTGATTATGAAACTGCAATAAAACACTCAACTAATAATGAACTAAAAAAATTATTAACTTTATTACTCGAACAAGAATATGAACATTTAAGAAGATTAAATGATTTTGTTGAAGAAAACAAATAAATGATTGTAACTAATTCCAGGTAACTGCTTGTTTTTATAATTTAATAATCAAGTTACAAAGTTATTTATATATCATTAATTTATTTTTAATATGAACCACCTATTAAAAGAAATATCTTCAAGCCCTTCAGCCATATCACTCATATTGTCAAATTTTTTAGTTTTATGTTTTGCTTTGTTTTCAAATCTTTCTACAATCCATTTATTATTAATTTATTTAATTGAAGTTTTTATTATAATTTTTATTTCTATTACAGGTTTAATTGTTGCAAAATATTTTTTTAATAATAAACACATTTCTTTGAAAAAATCTCTTTTTTTATATATCTTTGGAACTTTTTGGTTTTTATTTTATATCCCCTTTATTTTTGTAATTGCACAATTATCAAATGTAACAAACTTATTTCCATCAGCGGAAATATTTAATGGATTTATAGCAGCAATTATTGTTTTATTTTTAAGTCATTTGTTTTCAATTTTAATACACTTTAAAGATAATGTAAATTATTCAGAAGAAGGTTTTATTGTAAGTAGAATGTTTTTATTCCATTTTGCAATAATTTTTGGTTTTATGTTAGGAATTTTTCTCAGAAACACTAGTTTTGGAGTCATCTTAATTTTTACATTAGTAAAATTAGCATTTGATTTACCAAGTCATTTAGAGTTACATAAAAACAAAAAAATAATTTTTAAATTAAAAAATCAAAGTTCAAATTCAAATATTACAACTGGTTTTTTCAAAGAAAAATTTGATTCAACTTCTTTACTTAATTCACCAATGAAACCTTTTTTTCCAT
>CAZVWD010000067.1:0-3601 GCA_964630715.1 uncultured archaeon | reverse complement strand
AAAAATAACTTATCAAAATCTTTAATGACTAGTAAAAAACATTGAAAGCACATTACTTCAAAAAAATTTAGGGATATGCAATCCAAAAACGGATTAATGGTTGCCAAAAGAACACACCAACTAAAACCAACAAAAATTGAAATTGGACTTCTTGATAAACAACAATTTCAAGTTAAAATTAAATCAGATAAAGAAATGTTTAATTGTGCTGGAGCAGATGGAACTATTGGACAAACTGGGCCAGAATTTGCACCAAGAATTAATTTGACTTTAGGAGGAAATTCTTCAACAGATGATTCACGAACTATTAGCCTTGATGAATGTAATCCAAAAGATACAAATTGGGTTTATTGTTCACAAAGTGAATTTATTGTTTCTCTTTCAAGAAAAATTGCAGAAATTGCAACTAAACAATCTCAATTAAGTTCAGCTATGCAAGCGACAGATAGAAATCAAACACTTATTGATATATTAAATAAAGAAATTGATGATTTAGAAAATTTTGAAATTGCAACTCGAGATATTAATGTTTCAACTGCAAATTTAACTAAATCAATTACTTATATTAATGAACAATTAGGTGCACTTGCAAGTGTAAGTGGACTTGAAGGATACACTAACGAAGCAAGCTTTGGTGGAAATGAAACTGCAAAACAAGTTGCAAGAATGAGAAGTTTATTTACTGGAGATAATAAGATTAAATTTACTTCATATGGTGGAGATTTGACAACACCTAAATTTGATGCTGGAACATACGATGTAACAATTAATTTTATTTCTAGTAATGGATCATTTGAATTATTTGATAATACTACTAACCAATTTGATAGTGATTTAACAATTATAATTGATTTGAAACAAAAAAGTTTACCTGCTTATGATTGGTTCTTTTATGATAATGGAGTTGAAGATGTTCTTTCAGAAATAATTCCAATTGAACCAACTATTGGAAATAGTAATGTGACAAATAGAGGTGCAATATTTAGATTTGAACATACTGATGATAATAATGATTTATCAAATTCAACACTGTGGAAAACTTTTGCTACTCCATTAATTGCTAAAATTAGTGGCGATGGAAATGATGTTTATAATAAGTTTAGAATAATTAAAGATGGTGGACTTGGAAGTTTAGTTGATGATACATTTACTTATTGGACTGGATTTGCTTCAACTAAAGGTGAAGGTTGTGAAGATATTTCGCCAAATCAAGAAGATGGATATTTATTATACAACGCACCAGATTTATTATTAGATCCAAGTAATTCTGCGATGCTTGATGTTGAAATTAGTGAATATACATACATTGGTTTTAATGATATTGAATATTTACAAAGTATAATTTATTTACCATATAATTTCGAACAAATAGATAGTGCAACATTGACAATTGATGGAAATTTATTATTAACTACAACTAACTCAACATGTACCACAGTACCTTGTAAACTTGAATTAAAAGCAAACAACACAATTTACAAAGTTACTAGTTTGCAAGAAGTTTTTGATAATATTGTTAGTGGGAAAGTTTGTGTGAGTGAAAATAGACTTGGTAATAAAACTAATTGGAAATTGTTTTGGAATGAAAATGAAATTTTAAAAACATTAAATGCTAAAAAAGAATTAATAACTGATGCTGAGTTATGCCAAGCTAGAGTTATTCAAGAAAATTAGAAATTAAAATCTAATTCAATAAATGTTTTAAAAAAATTTATTAAACAAAAAATGCAAGATATATTAAAAATAATCCTAAAATAATTATTAATCCTAATACCCATTTATTTGAAAATAATGAGAAATCAAATTTAAAATCATTTTTTTTTGTAGTCGTTATTTTTTGTGTTGTTGTTTTAGACACTTCTTTAGTATTACTTACAACTTCTTTTGTTACTTCTCCAAGTAAACCTTTAGAGTAAGTTGCCCAACCAGCAGGGGTTGATAAATCAGCAAGGGTTTCTTTTGTTATTTCAACAAACCCTTTTTCACGAGTCGGTATTTTTTCAACACCAATTAAATCACTTTCAACAAAAGCATTAATATTTATTTTATATATTTTGTTTTGAATTGTAACATTTGTTTCATAAAGTGGTAAGAAACATTTTTTTATTGAAGAAACAAGCACGGTTTGTTTTGGAATTTTAAAAAATTCGGCTATTTTTAATCCAATAACAATTTTTTGTTCATTTTTTTCAATATTTATTGGTAATTCTTCAAATTCAAGTTCTGGAACTTGGTTTGTTAAATTTTTTATATTTGATTTTATTAACTTAGCAATTTTTTCATCAACATTTAAAGAATTTGCATTTATTGCTAAAAATCCATCTACGGATTTATCAATAACTTTTTCATCTTTATTATTTTTTTCAACATAGTAATGATAATTAAAATAAAAATATGGGACAAGAATTAATTTTACTGTCCCTACTTCAAATTCGCTCCAGTTTTTTTCCTCGAGCACTTTTTTTACCTTACTTAGCGCTTGGTCAACAGAAATTGTTTGTGGCAATAAGGGATTGCCCAGATACATTTATTCACTGCCCTTTTCTTTTTATTATTTTTACTTTTGAAGGAGTAACAAGAACTCGCCCTTGTGAAATTCTAGCAACATCCCCATCAATTGCTTTAACTTGTTCTTTCAATATTCCAACTAATTCTTTTAATTTTTGTGCGTTTCTTTTTGCTAAATCAGCAATATTCATAAGTACAATATTACCTGTTTTAACTTCTTTCATTATTGCATCAACGTCAGCATCAACAACCAAATCCATTGGTTTAACGAATGCATCAGCATCATCATATGTTTCTTCTTGAACTTCATCTAAATTGTTCAAAAAATCTTCTAAATCAACTTCTTGATTACCTTTGTCCATTACTTTATTAAAAAATCCCATATCTGTTCACCCCGCGATTAAGCGCTATATTATTATTATTCTAAAAAAAGTATATAAACCATTCCCTTGCATATCAAAGGGTTTGATTTTCAAACAGCAAATATATTAATTAAACACAACCATATTATTAGTGGAAGTGGACCAATATGTGGAAGACTACCACTAATAAGGGGGGGTAAAAATAGACAATATTTTTGAAAGACAATTAGCAAAGAGCACTGTTTTTTTAAACAAAGATATTATTTCTTCACATTACATACCCAAAAATTTACCTTTTCGTGAAGCACAAATTGATGAAATTACTCAATATTTAAGTCCTGTTTTAAATAATGCAAAACCAAATAATTTTTTCTTATATGGAAAAACAGGAACGGGAAAAACTTCAACAGTAAAACATGTTTTAGAACAACTTGATGATTTTGTTAAAAAACACAATAAAGAAGTTAATTCTTGTTATGTAAATTGCAGAAGTCATCCATCAAAATACAAAGTATTACTTAAAGCTTTAAAAAAATTATACCCCCAAAAGGACTTTTTAGGTTATAGTGCTAGTTTTGTTTATGAAAAACTGCTTGATTACAGTACTGAGAAAGAATCACACACAATTTTAGTTCTTGATGAAATTGATAAAGTAAAAGATGTTGATGAATTAATGTATTCCCTCTCACGCGGAAACGATGAACTTGAAAAAGGTTCAATTACAGTTATTG
>CAZVWD010000066.1:0-3730 GCA_964630715.1 uncultured archaeon | reverse complement strand
ACAGCAACACACTTAACACTTGCAGCAATGAAAGAAATCGTGAGTAAGGATATTGAACAAAAAGGAGCTAATATTACTGCTGAAAGAATAAGATTTGATTTTAATAGTGAAGAAAGATTAACAGACAAACAATTACTTGGAATAGAAAACTGGGTAAATGAAGCAATTGCATCAGGAGCAAATGTAAAAATGGAAGTACTATCTCTTGATGATGCAAAGAAAAGTGGTGCTCATGGAACATTTGACGCAAAATATGGGGATAAAGTAAAAGTATACACTATAAGCGACGCGAAAGGAAAAGTTTATTCAAAAGAAATATGTGGTGGACCACACGTTACAACACTTGCTGGAATGGGTACTTATAAAATAACAAAACAAGAAAGTGTTGCTGCAGGAATAAAAAGAATCAAAGCAGTTCTAGCGTGATTTAATGGAAGAAAAACTTCAATTCAAAATTAGTGAAGCAACTAAAGAAGACCGAGATTTAATTCATTTAGAAAAAGAATCTTTTAACATGCCTTATCCAAGAAAATTTCATTTATTATCGATTGAAACTACTTTTGTTGCAAAAAGTCAGGGAAAAATTGTTGGTTTTATAAGTATCTTACCTGAAGGAAATGGAGTTTATGAAATTAGTGGATTATATAATCGACTTGGTTTTGATAGAAAAGGAATCGGTAGTAAATTAATTGGTCAAGCAAATGCACATTTATTATCTGTTAAAGCAAAAATGGTTCATCTTTCAGCAGCAACTGGAAGATATATTAAAAATGGTGAAATAGTAAAAGATAGTGCTGGTTTATTTTATAAAAAAACAAATTATGAACGCGATGTTGGAAGAATCGGAGAACAATTTATTTGGTTTCCAAAACCAAACCCTCGCGTAAGAAAAACAACTATTAAACCTAAAATGGGGCTTGCACCACAAAACCTAATGAATCCTGCAAGAAGATTAAACAAACATAAAATAAAATAATTAATTTTATTTATTTATGCTCTTCATGTGTTGTTTAAATTCACTAGCAGTCATTGTTTTTATTTTGCCGTTTGCAATTTGTTTTGAAACCTTTTCTGTTTTATCTACTATTTCTTTAAATAATTCATCTTTTATTTCACGATTTTTAATTAGTTTTAGCAATTACAATAAATCGTTATTTATTTGGTTTAACAAACCAAATGTTTATAAATGGTTTGTTGTTCTTTTTGGTATATGAATATTAATATTTTAAAAGATATTTTATTTTCTCAGGAAGAATTTAGAAAAAGTGAAATTATACAAAGAGATTTATTTTTAAGTGTTCAACAAGAAATTTCATCGCCTTTCGTAGTTATTGTTTCTGGGGTTAGAAGGTGTGGAAAATCAACACTCTTACTTGAAGTAAAAAAAAATGCTTATTATGTTAATTTTGATGATGAGCGATTTATAGGGTTTAACGTTAAGGATTTTTCTATTTTGGAAGAAACTTTGCTTGAGTTATTTGGAAATAGGGATTTTTTTATTTTTGATGAAATCCAAAATATAGCTAGTTGGGAAAGATTTGTTAGACGATTGCATGAGTCTGGGAAAAAAGTTTTTGTTACAGGGTCTAATGCCACAATGCTTAGTAAAGAACTTGGGACACATTTAACAGGAAGGACAGTTTCTTATAATTTATTTCCTTTTTCATTTAAAGAATTTTTAAGATTTAATAATGAAGAAGTTGATTCAAACAATTTTGATTTAGAAACAAGATCTAAGTTAAAAAAATATTTTTCAAAATATTTTGAATTGGGCGGGTTTCCAGAATATTTAAAAACTAAAAATAAATTATATTTGCACTCATTGTATGAAAATATTGTGTACAAAGATATTATTGTGCGTTATAATCTTTCATCCGAACAAGCACTTAAACAAGCATTTTTTTATGCTATTAGTAATATTGGAAAATTATTAAGTTATAATCAAGTTAGAAAAATAACTGGTCTTTCTTCAGCAACAACAATAAAAGAATATTTTTCGTATGCCCAAAATAGTTTTTTATTTTTTGAAGTTCCAAAATTTGATAAATCATTAAAAAATCAGTTTTATGCAAATAAAAAAATATATTGTATAGATACTGCTTTAGCAGCATTAGTTGGTTTTCGTTTTTCAAAAGATTCTGGAAGACTTTTAGAAAACATTGTTTTTTTACAATTGAAAAGAAATGGTGCTGATGTGTTTTATCATAAAGAGAAAAAAGAATGTGATTTTGTAATAAAAAAAGGACTTAAAATAGTTGAAGCAATTCAAGTTTGTTATGATTTAAACGATGAAAATGAGAAAAGAGAAATTAGTGGTTTAGTTGATGCGTGTAATGCATATAAATTAAAAAGTGGTTTGTTATTGACTTATGATCAAGAAAAAGAATTTGTTCGCGATGGAGTAAAAATTAAAATAATGCCTGTGTGGAAATGGTTGCTTGAAAATTAAAAATAAATCTATTAAAATGGGGTATTTTAGCTAAAAAAAAAGTTTACGTAAAAGCAATTTATAATTCCCTTAACCTAAATTTAAGCGTTAAAAGTTAAATTCTCCACAAGCTTTTTGGTAACTTTTAATACTTCCAATATCATAAAGTTTTTCTTTGAAAACAAACGCGTTTACTTTTTGTTTGCTGATTAAGTATTTAATAAAATTTCCAGTATTATCTTTATTTCCTTCTTTTAAATAAGTCTTCAACAATTCTTTTGTATTTTTATTAAATTTATAACAACAAATACTTGCAAGGGTTGATTTTGGGTTAGTTGGTTTTTCTTCTAAGTCAATAATTTGGTTTTCTTTTACTTCTACAATTCCATGTTTTTTTGCTTCTTCTAAGTCTTTTAAATCATGTACTGCAACTAGTACTTCGTTTTTGTTACTTGCAAACTCTTTTAATTTAAAACCCAGTAAATTATCGCTTGCAAGAACAAGAACATCATCATCAATATCTTTCCAAGCAAGCATTAAATCATTTAAAGCTCCAAGTTTTGTTTCGTCAGATGTAGAACCATCATTAATCAAAGAAATTTTTATTTTTTCACCCCATTTTTTTGACCATGTCTTATAATCATTGTAAAATTTGTCATTACAAATAATACAAACTTCGTCTAGCATTTCAACTTCAACCAAGTTTTCAAAAATCCTATCCATCACAGGTTTTCCACAAACATCAAGTAAACCTTTTGCAGTGTTCAAAGTCAAAGGATACATTCGAGTACCATAACCAGCAGCCAAAATAATTGCTTTCATAACAATAAAATTGTTCGTAGGGTATGTTTAAATAGATTAATTGAGCCATATATTTTTAGATTAGTTTTTAGTTAAATGTGTTTACTTGTGTTGGTTTAAATGAAACTTGAAGATCTTACAAAACAAAATAACTTATACATAATACTTCTTTTGTTTATTTTATTATTTTCACTTTACCTAAGATTATTTGCACTGGGAGACGCTCCATTTTGGGTTGATGAATCTATTAGTTCAATTGCATCAAAAAATATTTTAGAAAAAGGTTTACCAATATTTGATTCAGGAGTATTTTATGGTAGATCACTTGTCTTTCATTATTCACAAAGTATTTCAATGCTAATCTTTGGAATAAACGATTTTTCTGCAAGATTGCCATCAGTTATTTTTGGAATATTAACAATAATCTTAGCATTCTTATTTGGAAGAGAATTTTTATTAATTTTAAATATTTTTTTTATCACCGGCATGGAACTCTAATAA
>CAZVWD010000065.1:0-3830 GCA_964630715.1 uncultured archaeon | reverse complement strand
ATTACTGCAAAAAATAATAATTTAAAAAATCTTATTGGGACTGGTGGAATAAGTGTTGTTGAGGCAGTTCTTGGTGATGATGGTGATGCTGCAATTACTTTTAAAAATATTAGTGGTGACACTTTAACAATTCAATCTTTGGCAAATGGTGATGTTTCTGGGACTTTTTTATTAACTGCCCCCAACTCAAAAGTGTTCACTTTGTATTTATCAAGTCTTGGTAGTGAGTGTGTTTGTGAGAGTGGTATGAAAAATAAATCTTGTGATTTTGAATTAATAAAATCTAAGCATGTTAATAGTGAAATTATTTCTGAAAAAGTTTTTTTTACAATAATTTTAGATTGTGTTGATGATGTTAATGGAAATAATTTTACTTATGAATATGTTGATTCAGTAAGTCCAGTTGTTTCTCTGATAAGTCCAACAAATTCAAGCACAACACGAAATAATGATATAAACTTAGCATTTAGTGTTAATGATACAAGCGCAATAAACGATTGTAATGTTTATTTGGACGGAACATTACAAGAACAAATTATTTCTCCATCAAAAAATACGCCAATTTATTCTTTATCAAGTGATTTGAGTTATACAAATCATGATTTTAATGTTGTTTGCGCTGACGTAAATAATAATATTGGAAATAGTTCAACAAACAATTTTACTATTGAACAAGGGACCATGATTATTAACTTAACTGCTCCATCTAATGGTGAAACTGTTTCCGGCCCAATAAATTTTGAATTTGATGTTAATGATATGGATTTTGATATTGATTATTGTGAGTTAATTTTAGATGGTGTTGTTAATGCAAAATTAAATAATATTACTGAAGGGGCAACAATGAGATTTGCTCACCCTGGAATTGCAAATGATAATTATACTTGGGACATTAATTGTGTTAATACAAATGGGGACGAAAATAATAATTCTCAAACATTAATTGTTAATACTTCTTTACCAAGCGAAGATCATTTATTTTTCACTGGGAGAGGAGGGTTATCAAATTATGGGGTTTATTACTTTAATGCCCAAAGTAGTAGCGAACCAGAATTCCTCAAAATTTGGACTTTTGATGCTAATCCAGACTATGGTTTAGTTCAAGATGCAAATAGTAATTTATGGTTATCTCCAGTAGAATCAGATATGTTAAAAGAAAAAATAAATTCATCAGGAGATATATTATATTCTACTCAATTTTCAGGTTATATTGGTGTTGAAGCAAGTGATGGTTATGGGAGTATTTATGATTCAAATAATACTTCTAGTGAAACATTAAATAAAAATGATTTTAATGGAAATTTAATTGATACTTTTAATATTGGCTTTCCAATTGGTTTAGTCGCAATTGATTTAAATAAACATATATGGGTTCTTGAAAATTCTGCTTTGGCAGGAAGCATAAAAAAATTAGATATTAGTGGAAATGTTTTAGGGACATATTCGTTAGAACGAGCTACAAATAATTTAAGGAATTTAGTTGTGGACTTAGATAATAATTTATGGGCAATTGATTATTCAACATCACAATTAATAAAAATATCTCAAACAGGGTCAATTCTTGGAACATATTCTGTTGGAACAAATCCACTAGATGTTAAAGTTGATATGGATAATAATTTGTGGGTAAATGATAGTGATAATATTTACAAAGTTTCACAAACCGGAACAATTTTACAAACAATTGACCTTGGAACATTATCTCTTTTAGAAAATAAACCAATAAATAATAATTCAAATATTATTTATTTTGGTGGAGAACCGCAAAGAAAAATATCAAACTCTATTGCAATAACTTCTGATGGGAACATTTGGGCTCCTGGATATGAAGGAACCACTGGATATTTATACAAAATTTCTCCTGATGGAGCCACATTTACACAATATACTTCTAGTTCAAAAGAAGAGTTTAAAGGAATTGGGGATTTTTCAGGATTTGGGTTACAATACTTTATTCTTGGAAGAAGATAAACCTTTTTTTATAATTTGTTTAATTATTATTTTTTTATAATTTTTTTTTTTTAAATAATTTTAACTTTTCAAATAACCTTTATAAACCTTTCATATTGAAAAATACTTAATTGAGTAAAATGAACATTTTACGAATTTCACAAAATCTTTGATTTTGTTTAATTAAAGCCTAATTTTAAAGATTGGGCCGTTTCCGAAAGGAGATACCACTTAGGTGGAAGGTGTAAAAAATGAAACAAACAGAATTAGTAAAATCATTACAAATTATACGAGAAAATTCTAAAAAAAGAAACTTTGTACAAAGTGTAGAAATGATGATTAATTTTACTGGTCTTGATATGAAAAAACCACAAAATCAAGTTAATGTAAAAGTAGAACTTCCTCATGGAACTGGAAAAGGAAGCGGAAAAATTGCTGTATTTGCAAAAACAGATAGTTTTGCAGACTCATTAAAAGGAAAAGTAGATTTAGTTGTTAAAGAAAAAGATATTGAAGCACTTGCAAAAAATAAACAAAAAATTATAGACTTATTAACATTTGATGCATTATTTGCTGAAGGACCTGTAATGTTAACTGTTGCAAAGTTTTTAGGACAACAATTAGCATCAAAAGGAAAAATGCCAAAACCAATTTTAAATTTAAACTCTTTTGAAGAAATGCTTGCAAAAGCAAAAACTCAAGTAACAATAAGTAACAAAAAAGGAAAATTTATGCCTGTTGTTCACTGCGTAGTTGGAAGAGAAGATATGAAAGACGAAAGTATTGCAGAAAACATGAATGCTATTTATGAAACTGTAGTAAATTCACTTCCTCAAAAGAAACAAAATGTAAAAAATGTTTATGTTAAATTAACAATGGGTGCTCCAGCAAAGATAGGTGGTTCACAATGACTTCACACAATAGAGTATGGAAAGAAACAAAAAAAGCAGAAGTAATAGCACTTGCAAAAGAATATCCATTTATTGCAGTAGTAACTCTTGAACAATTGCCCGCAAATATTGTTTCTGTTTTAAGAAAAAGATTAAATGGTGAAGCAAAAATTGTTGTTGCAAAAACAAGAGTAATACAAAAAGCTTTTGCAGAATCTGGTGTTGACACAGCAAAATTTGATTCTTCAGTTAAAGAAAGTGTAGCAATTATATTCTCAAAGAAAAATCCATTTGAATTATTTTCATTTGTTAAAAAGAACAAAGGAGATGCTGCAGCAAAAATAGGTGACGTTGCAGAGCAAGATATTATTATACAAGCTGGAGATACAGGACTTCCTCCAGGACCAGCATTATCAACACTTAAAGCAGTTGGACTTAAAGTACAAGTTGCAGGACCAACAATCGCAATAACTGCTGATAAAGTTGTTACAAAGAAAGGCGAAGAAGTAACAAAAGAAGTAGTTGATGTTCTTGGAAAATTAAACATGAAACCAATGAAAGTTGGAATGTCAATAACTGGAGTTTTTGACAAAGCAGATAATACATATTATTTGTCAGATGTACTTGATATTGATGAAGAAGAATTATTCAACAAATTTGTTGTTGCATACCAAAATGCTTTGAATTTATCAGTAAACGCAGAATATTATAATGATGCTAGTACTGAAATAATTTTAATAAAAGCACAAAGAGAAGCAAAAGCATTACAAGATGAAGTTGGTGCTGATAAAGTAGAAGAAAAATCAGCAGAACCAACAGTTGAAGAAAATGTTGAAGTAAAAGAAGAAACTGCTGAGAAAGTAGAAGAAGTTGCAGCACAAGAAAAAGAAGAAGTTGCTGAACAAGCAGTTAATGATGTTTCTGAAGATAAAACGGAAAAAAAAGAGGAGAATAATTAAATTTAATTATATTTAAGAGGTGAAAATCGCA
>CAZVWD010000064.1:0-3977 GCA_964630715.1 uncultured archaeon | reverse complement strand
CAAACTGATTCACTTTTACTTTGGAGTTGACCTAGATTTAACATTTGAAATAATAAAAAAAGATTTGCCCCTTCTAAAAAAACAAGTGCAAAAAATGCTTGCAGAAAATAATGGGTGATTTTTGTAGGGGGTTAGACAATGGGTTGTAAGCGCTTCCCTTGCTTAATTTATTGCTCTTTTTTAAAACCTTTTTTAGGTTAATTATTTTATGGTAAAAACTAGTTGTGTAATTGCTTTGCTTGCGCCAGAGATTTCTCTTAAAAGCAAACCTGTTCAAAATCGAATGCATGAAATAATGAAAAATAATGTTGCGCTTGCTTTGAAAAATAGTAATATCCAATATTCTTCAATTAGACTTAAAGCGGGAAGGATTTTTTTTAATACTATTAATCCAAAAAAAGCAATTGAAATATTGAAAATTTGTTTTGGAATAAATTTATTGATAGATTCATATAATTTAATTTTTGATAAAGAAAAAAGCAAAGATGAAAGTCTTGAAAAAGTAATAAATTATTGTTTAAGTGCTTGTGAAAAAAATGTTAGTGGTGAGTTTGCTGTTCGTGCAAAAAGTTTTAACAAATATGTGGGTGCAAGACAAATTGAATTAAGGCTTGGCTCAAAAATTCTTGAAAATATAAAAGGGACAAAAGTAAAATTGTCAAATCCTTCTTGTCAATGTAATGTTATTGTTTTTGAAAGTGAAGTTTTTGTTTATTTTAATTCTGTTGATGGCGCAAAAGGAATGCCTCTTGGTGTTCAGGGAAAAGTTGCAATAAATATAACAAATTTAAAACAAGGTGGTGAGCTTATAATTAATTTAATGAAATTTGGTTGTTTGCCAGTTTTAATAAAAAATAATCTAACAAGTAAAATTGATTTGAAAAAATATAATTCATATACTGATTTAGAAATTGTTTCTTTAGATGAAGCAAAGTTATCTTTTGTAAAAAATAATACTAAAGCTTTTTTTTGTGATACAACAAGTCTTGATGAAAAGAAAAAATTTGATAGATTAATAGAAACAAAATCGTTTGCGCCTTTTTTAGAATAATTTTTTTTATTTTTTTAAAATATTTTAAAATAATTTGTTTTGTTTTTTGTTTAGTGTTTGGTATGTTTGGCATGAAACTATCAATTTCTTTTTAATTGCTTTTCTTCTTAACATAGTTATGAAGATAGGGATTTTTTCAGATACTCACCTTGGTTTTGGCAATGATGAGCGTTATATTGAAGCGTTTGATAGGTTTGATGAGGCAATTAAAGTTTTCGCTGAAAACAAGGTTGATTATATTTTACATGCTGGTGACTTGTTTGATCATTCTGTTCCAGATCAAGAAGTTTGGCTTAAAACATTTGAGTGTTTTGCAAAAAATAATGGTGGGTTACGAGAAATAAAAAAAACTTATAAAGACCGCGAAATTTTGGTTAAAGTAAAAGGGATTCCAATTATTGCAATTCATGGAACTCATGAACATCGTGGACGAGATTTTGCAAATGCTCTTGAAATACTTGAAAAAAGTCATTCTCTTGTTCATGTTCATGCAGGATATGCAATTCTTGAAAAAGAAAATAATGGTGAAACAGAAAAAGTTTATATTCATGGTATGGGAGGAGTTCCTGAAAAAGTTGCAAAAAAAGCACTTGAACAGTATGCTCCAAAACCAATTGAAAAAGCAACAAATGTATTATTGTTACACCAATCGTTCAAAGAATTTTTGCCTTTTGATGATGAATCAATAGCAACACTTTCTCTTAGTGATCTTCCAAAAGGGTTTGATTTAATTATTGATGGTCATTTGCACTGGGTTAATGAACAAAATATTTCTGGAAAAAGATTTTTATTAACTGGTTCAACAATTTATACTCAAATGAAATCTCTTGAAAGTGAAAAAGGAAAAGGAATTTTTTTGTTTGACACACTTACAAAAGAGTTAGAATTTGTTCCTTTTAAAATTCAAAGAAAATTATTTTATAAAAAATTAAAATTTAATGATGCTCGTCCAGAAGAAATTATTAATGTTGTAGAAAAAGAACTTGAAGAAATCTTTGCGAGTGAATTTGAATTAAAACCTCTTGTAAGATTAAAACTTGTTGGAACAATTGCAAGAGGATTTTCTCAAAAAGACATTAGGTTAGTTATTCCAACTGAGAAAGCAATTTTTTCAATTACAAAAAAATTTGAAGTGGAAAGTTTTAAGAAAAAAATTGATGATTTAAAAGAATTGCAAAGTCAAAAGAAAAGTGTAGTTGAACTTGGAATTAATTTACTTGAAAATAAGGTGCAAGAAGCGAGCCTTGTTGATTTTGATACAAGAAGAATTTTTTCACTTCTTTGTGAAAATGAAGTTGATAAAGCAGAACAAATTTTGTTAAAAATAAAAGAATAAAATAACTATTTTTATGATTAAATAGTTAAAGTTTAAGGTAAGAAATCTTTATTCCCAATTTTTTCAGGCAAATAAGTTGTAGCAACAAAGTCAAGTTTTCTGTTTGCTAGAGCTTGCTGTTCAATTCTAATTTTTTCTTTAAGTGCTTTGTTTAATTGTGCTTGCCAAGGTTTATTTTGGAACCATGGGTAAGCAATCATTTCTTTTGCTCTTTTAATGTCTCCGTCTTTCATGTTTTCGGTTACATTTTCAAGTTTGTAAGTTTTAACATCATCAAGTGTCATTCCAATATATTTTGATTTTGGAACACTCATAAATTCAGAGTGTGCTGCAAGAGCCATTGATCCTTGTTTAATTACTGAATAAATGTACCATCCATAAGGGTCTCCATCTGTGAAAACATAAGTTGGCAGGTCAAGTTCATTGTGCATTCTGTGTATTAATCTTCGTGCTCCTCGTGCAGCTTGTCCTCCAACACCAACAAGTAAACATTTATTTGCTTTTGGAAATCCTTCTTCAATAAGTCTTTCAAACATTGCTTCAGTTTCTACAACAAGTAAATAATCAGCATCACTTTCGACAATTTCAATTTCTTCAGGTTCAAGTCTTGACATAACACTCCATCCACCTCTTCCTAATTTTGAAGCGTTGAATTTATCGTTGTTATGCATTTTGTCTCTTAGTGTAATATTACCATAAAGTGTTCCTTTTGGATTTGCGTGTAAATTTAATTTTTCACGAATAGTATTAACTGAGTGTTCAAGATCAACTATCACAGGATCACTTTCATCTTGGCCTTCAAAAGTGTTTTCTTTAGTGCCTTCAATAGTGTGTTTTAGTTCATAATAAATTTCACGAATTGATGCTGTTTTGTTGTTTATTAAATAATCATTTGCTTTTGCCATTATCATGTTTGTTTGCATGAATTTTCTTGCGTGTGCAACGTTTAGAAAATTTCTTGTGATTTCTTTATCGCCTAAACTTAAGTATCCTTTTTCTTCATCCCAAACAACATTGCTTTTTCCTCTTTGCATTGTTGTAAATGTTGGGTCAGTGTTTGATTTAATTTCTTTTATCATTGCATTAGCCGTATTCTTAATTCTTTTAGAAATTTCTTTTGAAGTAGCAACTTCTCTTTCACGTACATCTTTTGTTGGTTTTTTCATTGTGCTTGCCATAAATATTCATCTCACTTTTTTTTACCTTTTTTCTTTTTTACATTTTCTTCTGTAACTGTACTTTTTGAATCATTGTCCATTTTTTCTTGTAATGCTTGCATTTCTTTTGCATCTTCTGCTTCATCAAGTTTTAATTTTTCAAGAACTAATTTTTCAAGTTTTGTTTTCATTTCATCTTCACTAACTTTTGTTATTTCATTTAATGCTTTTGCGATTTCTGGAATGTATTTGTAAAACATTTTTCTTTTTAGTTGATTTTCTGCTTCTTTTCGTTTGTGTGATATATAAATTCCAGCTCGTCTTCCAGTGTTCATTAAAGCAAGTCGTACTTCTTCAAGAACGTCTTCTTCATCCGCCACACTTTGTTTTCCTGCACCAGTGTATGGTATGTGTACTGAAATAAAATTGATGA
>CAZVWD010000063.1:0-4024 GCA_964630715.1 uncultured archaeon | reverse complement strand
CAAAAGAACACGCCTTCCTAGCCCAAGTAATGGGAATTAAACAAGTTGTTATTGCAATTAACAAAATGGACGAAGTTAATTATGAAGAAGCTAAATTCAAAGAAGTTTCAGAACAAATGACTAAAATGTTGACAGGAATTGGATACAAAGCAGACAATATTAAAGTTGTACCAATCTCAGCATGGAAAGGAGATAACATTGTTAACAAAACTGACAATTTAAAATACGCTCCAAAAACATTATTAGAAACTTTGGACGATTTACAAGCACCACCTTCACCAGTTGATAAAGCATTAAGAATCCCAGTTCAAGATGTTTATAACATTAAAGGTGTTGGAGCTATTCCAGTTGGAAGAGTTGAAACAGGTGTTTTAAAATCAGGAACACAAGTTATTGTAATGCCTTCAGGAAAAACTGGAGAAGTTAAAGACATTGAAGAACATCACCAAAAGTTAGCTGAAGCTAAACCAGGAAACAACATTGGTTTCTCAATCAGAGGACTTGGAAAAGATGATATTGGAAGAGGAGACGTTATTGGACCAGTTACTAACCCACCAACAGTTGTAACAGAATTTACAGCTCAAATTGTTGTGTTAAACCACCCAACAGCAATCCCAGTAGGATACACACCAGTATTCCACTTACACACTGCTCAAATGTCAATGACAATAACAGCAATTAAGAAAAAATTAAATCCAGCTACTGGTGAAGTACTGGAAGAAAATGCAAAATTCCTAAAAACAGGAGATGCTGCGTTAGTTACAATCAAACCAGTTAAACCGGTTTGTGCAGAAAAATTCGCAGAATTCCCTCAACTTGGAAGATTCGCAATTAGAGACATGGGACAAACTGTAGCAGCAGGAGTAATCCTTGACGTTGTTAAGAAATAAAAGTCGTAAGACTTTTATTATTACAAACCCAAAAGGTTTGTTTGAAATAATTAACAACAAATAATAATTAAGTGAGTCCAGTCAAACTGGACTCACAAAAATGGGAGCCAGAGATTTTTTTGGCTTCCTAGTTATATTTAATATAAAAAAGTAGGTGAAATATATGCAAAAAGCAAGAATAAAATTAACAAGTACAAATTATGAAACACTTGAAGAAATATGTAACAAAATAATCGAGGTTGCAGAACGAACTGGAGCAAAACACTCTGGTAAAATTGCATTACCTACAAAAAAACTAATTGTACCAACAAGAAAAAGTCCTTGTGGTGGTGGAACAGAAACTTATGAACGATGGCAAATGCGACTTCATAAACGACTACTTGATATTCAAGCAGACGAACGAACACTAAAAAGAGTTATGAGAGTTGAAATTCCAGAAGAAGTACATCTTGAAATGGAATTCAAAAACTAAATACAAAATAAAATAAATCTTAAAAAAATGAACATTGCAATTTGCTTTGTTCATTAAAATCTTTTTTTACCTAACTATTACTCAACACCGGCATGATACCCTACTTAAATTTTTAAATAAATAATTTAATGCTTTAATTGTGGAAGATAAATATTACACTGGCAATTATGCTTCAAAAGTAAAACAATTATTAAATAAACTCAAATATGATCAGATAATATTTTCAAAACATTGCCGAGAAAGAGCAGAAAGAAGACAAATAAAACTAGCTGACATTGCAAGTAATCTCGAAAACCCAAAAAATTTGTTTTTAGCACAAAAAAGAGTTATTTCAAGACAAAATGAGGAGAGTTATAAGTGTTATTTTTATATGAGTGGACAACAAACTCACATATATGGCATTGTGTTTAATTATACAAAAAGATTTATTAAGATTGCAACAGTAATTAAAAGTAGACCCAGATTACAAAGGAGATTAAGTTATGAAAAAAATTGATTATTTCTATGATTATACTGAAGATAATTTATACATTTACAAAGATACTAAATCATACGGAAGCCTTGAATTTGGGGATAGTATTATTTTAGATGTTGATAAAAACCTTGACATTATTGCAATTGAATTTTTAAATGCTTCAAAAATAATTTCAACCTTAACTGGTAACAAAGTTACTAAGAAAGTTTTAAGCAATTTAAAAGAAGCTAAAATTCAAACACAAAAAAGTGGACAAATCATGATAACTACATTTAAACTAAAAATTAACGAAACAGAATTTATTGAAGACAAAATAAGTATACCTAACATAAAATATAAAAGTCCCGTGTTAGCAAGGATTTAAGTTTAAATATAAGATTAATATTAAAACAAAACTTTTTTTCATAGACCTATTTATTTGTTAAGCAAGATTTAAAATAACATATAACACCAATGTTATAAGTGATATTATGGAACCATTAACAATAGTTGTTGGAAGAGATATGGATAAGGATCAAGCCGATTTACTTAGGAGGAAGAATGTGAATCTGCCAAAATTCGCTTATTATGTTGATACATATGAAGAAGTTTCAAAACTCTTAAGTCCAAAAAACTTAGAACTTTTAAAGCTAATTGCAAGCTTTTCAGAATGGAGAAGTGTTGGAGAAATTGCTAAAGAAAGTAATAGAAAACAAGAAGCGATTAGCAGAGATATAAAAAAATTAAAAGCAAACGGTTTTATTAAAACTAAAAAAGATGGCAAAAAAACATTAGTTGAACCAAAATATTCAAAAATAATAATTGAAATTTAATTTTAACCAAACCCAATACATAAAAACTAATAAATTTATACATAACCACTCATTTTTAATTACTAAAGGACATAAATAAATCATGAACAAAATATTTGCTAAGGTTGATGAGAACACACTCAAACAATTTCAAAATTGTTTAAAAGAAGATTTTGTTATTGATGGAGCATTAATGCCTGATGCACATTATGGATATGTTGCACCAATTGGAAGCGTTATAATAACAAGAGGAAAAATTGTTCCGTCTTGGGTGGGATATGATATTGGTTGTGGAGTAATTGCATTACAACTCAAAGCCCCTAATTTACTTGCAAAAATAAAAAAAAATGCTTTGCAAATACAAAAAAATGTTAAAGCAAATGTTCCTATGGGGCTTGGGAAGTTAAATGCCGAACACAAAATAACTAAAGAAACAAAGCAATTATTTAGTGAATTGTTACAAAAACTAGAAAAATCACCCCATAACAACGAGTTATTTACTTATCTTAAAAGAAAAGCTCTTAGTAACCTTGGAACACTTGGACATGGGAATCATTTTATTGAAATTGACCACGCTGAGCAAGAAGTTTGGCTTATAGTACACTGCGGGTCAAGAAACATGGGTCACAAAGTTGCAACATATTATATGCAAAAAGCAATGCAGGAAGCTGGCGAGAAAGGAAATAGTGAAAAAACTTTTGCTCTTGATGTACGTTCACAAATTGGAAAAGAATATTTAGCAATACAAAACTTTTTGCTTGAATTTGCATTACTTAATAGAATTGAAATTGCAAACAAAGTCAAACAAGGAATTGAAGAAGTTCTTAATGAAAAAATTACTATGAAACTTTGGGCTAACAAAAATCACAATCATGCACAACAAATTCCAAAAACACAAAAATTTATTCACCGAAAAGGTGCAACTCCTTCAAACAAAAATGAACGCGGGATTATCCCAGCAAATATGAGAGATGGAACTTATCTTGTAATTGGCAAAGGAAATAAAAACTTTTTAGAATCAAGCTCTCATGGAGCTGGAAGAGCAATGAGCAAACGTGACGCAAAAGAAAAAACTAGCATGAAACAATTCCAAAATTCAATGAAAGGAATCACTGCAACCATTACAAAAGGAACTCTTGATGAAAGCCCATTTGCTTACAAAGACATTACAACCGTCATGAAAGCTCAAGAAAAAAGTATTAAAATTTACAAACATTTACTACCTTTAATTAATTTTAAAGGCGAGAGCAAATAATAATTAATTTAAATAATTAAATGCCAAAAGACACTTTAATTTCTTTTTTTAGAAATTAATATAAACTAGAAAATACTTTATCAAAGCATGCAAGAAAGTTTTTTTACCCAAGCACCTTACAAATATCGGCCTTCAATTGCA
>CAZVWD010000062.1:0-4101 GCA_964630715.1 uncultured archaeon | reverse complement strand
TAAGGGTTTTCTTTCAGCAATTGATGATCCGGATAAAAAGTATTTTTTTGGCAATTGTAGAAGTTTATTAGTTTGTTTGAAATTTTTGTTGCTTTTATTTATAAATGTTATTTTTAACAAACTAGTTATGAAGAAAGTTTGTTTTATTGAATTTGAAGGTTTGCTTGAGAATGAAAAAGAATACCTTGCTGATCAGGCTAAAGCAAGCGATTTTTTGACTAAGTTAAACGATTTTTCTAAAAAAAATAATATTGAATTATTTTTGATTTCTGGATTACACGAAAACGTGGTTAAGGATAGGTTCAAAAAAAGTTTTGCTAGTAAAATTTTTGATAAAGAGCATTTCTTCTTTGTTGATGAAAAATATATTAATTCAAAACATGAAGTTGATAAAAAAATACATGCTGAGAACTTAGAAAAAGATGTTAATTTTAGTGATAGTTATTTTAAACAAGTAAAAATAAATGAAATTTTATTAATTAATAAATTAAATAAAGAAGATGTTTTGCTTTTATGTAATGATGTTTGGGTTGATGGGTATTATACTATGCGATTCTCAGGTGTTGATTTTGCGCTTTTTGAAAATAATTTTTTAGATAGGGGAAATAAAGTTGAAAGAATTAGTGGACTTGCTTATTTTTCGTTTGAATTTGAATCTGTTAAACTTTTACTTGAAAATTTTCCAAGTGTTGATTTTAGATCACTTGAAAAATATGTTTTTGAAAAAATGAAAGAAGTATTGTTAAAAGATGTTGATTTTTCAAAATTAACAAAAAAAGTTGAGGGTGGGGGGAATTAGATGGCCTTAAGTAAAGTTAATGGTTTAATTGTTCCATTACTTACTCCGTTTAATGAGGACTTCTCTGTTGATTATTTTGGATTAAAAACATTAACTGCTCGTTTGATGAATAAGGGTGTAAATAATTTTTTTGTGATGGGTCCTTTAGGAGAATATAATTTTATTTCTGAAAATGAATGGAAAAAAATAATTGTGGGGGTTGTTTCTGAAGTAGGCCCAAAGGGGGCTGTTTTTGTTGGGTGCTTTGGGGATACTGCTGATGAAATAATTTCCAAAGTAAAATTTGCAGAAAAATACACTGCGTATTGTGTTGTAAATATTCCTTTTAGTTCTTTAACAAATGAAATTGGGTTTATCGATTTTTTTGATAAACTTTTTACAAAAACTAAAGCAAATATTATTCTTTATAATGATCCGGAATTATTTAAAAGAAACATTTTAATTTCAGGGATTGATAAAATTGTTGGTTGGGAAAAATTTGTTGCAATATTTGATAATTCAAAAAACATGAGTTATTTCAAAGCATTATCAGTTTATCATCAACACATAAAAGTTTTCCAAGTTGAGGAGTATTTAGCTGTGGAATCGTTTAATCATAATTCTAGTGGTAATGTTGCGGGGTTAGCGAATATTGTTCCTGAAAAGTTTATTGATTTAAAAAATAATTATGATTCTTTTGGGTATAATTCATTAATTCGACAAGAACTTTCAATTATTTCTTTAGTTGATAATTTACCAAAAAATAAAAATATTCAATCTCTAAAAAGAATATTGTCTATGTTTGGGATAATTCAAAATTTTCATTCGGATAAAATTGAATTATTGTCTGACAATGAAATTACTTTGATTGAAAATATTATAAAAAAAGTTTTTGCGTAAAATAAACTATTTTTTTTAAAAAGTTTAGTTTTGTATTTCTTTTAGTCATATTAAATAATTTCGGGATTTGCCGAAATTGCGCTCGACAATAACCTTTATATATTTGTTTTGCCTTTATTTTTCAAAAAAAGGAGGTTATATTATGGCATCACAAAAAATAGGAAGTTATGCATTTATAGCAGGAGTTATAATCGCAGTAATTGCTGGAATTATAATGGCTGTAATGCCTGATATGATTAACGCTGATATTGCAGGAATTGTAGCATTAGTATTAGTTATTTTAGGATTAATTGTTGGTTTCTTAAATATCAAAGATAAGCACGTTACTGATTTCTTAATTGCAACTATTGCTGTAGCTGCAGTTGGAAACATTGCTGCTGGTGGATTCATGTCAATGGCTGGAATTTCAGTTATTGGTTCACTAATAGGCAATATTGTTAATCAAATAGTATTAGTTGTTGCACCTGCTGCACTTGTTGTTGGACTTAAGCAAATAATGGCTTTAGCAAAAGAACAAGTAATGTAATAATAACCAAATTAATCAGGGGTGTTAATTAGCACCCCCTTTTATTCTTTTTCTATAAATTTTAATTTAATGGCTAAAAGAAAGTTTGATCCTAGTTTTTATTCTTCGTTTAAAATTGATTATTCTGTTGGAAAACAAGATGAACTTATACATAATATTTATTTGTCTCTTCAAAAAATTTGGGAAGGGGTTGATTTTGAATCATTTCAAATAGGTATTTCTTGGCCTGTTGGTGAAGAATATTCTATTGAATTTAAGTATGGTGTTAGAGATAGGATTATTGAAATGATATCTAGTGAATTTGATAAAAAACATGTTAGTGCTGGTGAAGATGCCTATTTTTTAGTGGATTTTAACAAAAATTCAATATTTTTGCGCCTAAAACCATTGTTTATCGCAGGAAATTATTGTAAGTTTTCACGGGATTTAGCTCAAACAGAGCATTTTTGTAGATTTTGTATGGGAAAAGGTTGTGGGGAATGTCACCAGACGGGACATACTTTAGAAAATAGTGTTGAACAAATTCTTTCAAAAATAATAGTTCCATTTGTAGAATCTACTCAACTTGTAATGCATGGTGCGGGGAGAGAAGATGGGGATGTGTTAATGCTTGGAAAAGGAAGACCTTTTGTTTTAGAACTTGTTTGTGCTAAAAAAAGAAAAATTAATTTAAAAAAATTAGAAGAATTAGTTAACTCTAGTACTGATTTAATTTCAATAAATTCTTTAAAAATTGTTGGTGAAGAAGATGTTGCTATTGTAAAAAATAGTGTTCATGAAAAAAAATATTTGGCAAAAGTATTATGTGAAGAAAAAATAAATTTTAAAAAATTAAAAAAATTACTTGATAAAAAAATTGATGTTGAACAAAGAACTCCTCAAAGAGTTAGTAGACGAAGAGTTGACATGTTAAGAAAAAAAGAAATAACTGTTCTTGGAATAAAAGAAATTGATGAAAAGAATTTTGAATTAAAAATTTTAACTTCTCACGGAACATATGTAAAAGAATTTATTTCTGGGGACGAAGAAAGAACAAATCCATCGCTATCTTCTTTAATTGAAAATAAATGTAAATGTATAATGCTTGATGTTCTTGAAATTGTTTAATTTAATTAATAATTTGGTTTATTATTTTAAGTTGAAAAAATTAGCACTCAAATAATTTTTTTTGATGCAAATTTATAATTTGTAGTTCAGAAAATATCTGTTATTTTCTGTTGACTTTTTCCAATTCCTTTTATTGTGCTTCGTTCGCTAACTTCAAAATCATAAGAAAAAAATTCTAAATTGTAAGCGTTGAGTAATTCCATTGCGCTTTTGCGAATTTCTGGAGCAAGTAGTATTCCTCTTGTTTGTATATTTTTCATTTTTTCAACTTGTTCAACATATCTTTTTAGTTGAGTAACAGCTCCATAATCAGCTTGTCTTCTTTTTAGTTCAATAACAACAAGTTTACCATCCTTATCTTCTGCAACAATATCACAAACACCTTTTCGAAAAACTTGTTGTTGATTAATTGGTTTAAGTCCGGGTTCTAAAAAACTTAAATCATCCATCAAAGCATCATTTAATTCTTTTTCACTTCCACTTAAACGTAAGTCATTGCTCATGGGTAAATCATATGAATTAACATCTTCAATGTTATAAAAAATAATTTCAAGAGTTTCTTTTTGAGGTTTTAGTTTTGTTGCAAAAATTTTTATTTCATAACCTTTTTCACGTTCTATTACTTCACAAGAAGTTTTTGTTGAAACCATATAATTAGTTGGTCTAACAAGTCGATTTTCATGAATTGAAAGTGAAGAATCAGCTTTTATTAAAAGTAATCTTTTTCCGCGTGGGAGTTTTGAAGCAGCTCGTCCTTGATAAGAAACAAAACATTCTCCAATAACAAAAC
>CAZVWD010000061.1:0-4145 GCA_964630715.1 uncultured archaeon | reverse complement strand
AATAATAATAACCCTAAAATAACTACTGATATGAATATGATTAAAAAGCCCACTAAAATTATGTTTAAGACACTAATTCCGTCAATTGCCATTGCTCCACCTAAACCAAATAATCCTGCAATATTACTACCAAGTAAACCAAAAAATCCTGATGCTCCCGCAAATGATGCACTATCATTTACAATTACATTAAATCCTTTTTTATTTAATGGAACATTTGTTATATTTTTTGATAATACAAAAACTAAATTATAATCTCCGCTAACTTCTGAAGTAATTTTTCCTTCAATATTAATTATTTGTCCAGGAACTATTTCATTAATTATTTTTGTTTCAACATTCATTCCTACAGGGACATTTTCAAAGTTCAAATTAATGTTTTTGAAAGTTATTTCAGAATTGTTTCTTATTTGTAAACTATATTTTCCTTCGACATTTTTATTTAAAGTTATTTTGTCAGTGTTACTCAATATTTCTATATCTTCAAAACCAATTTTTTCTTTTATATTAAAATAAAGTCTTGCTTCTAAGTCAATATTGCCTTCTAGTTTAATTAGTATACTTTGCGAATCAAGTATTTCTGATTCTGGGCTTGTTGCAACTGAAACATAAACTATTTTTGAACCATTTTTTGGAACAAAAATAGTGTCTTGTGAGAAAGATACACTTACACCTTTTGGTACTTGCAATACACTTAAATTAAATGTTTCATCAAAATCACCATCATTACTTATTTCTACTTCAAATATCTCAGAATCACACCAAAAAATATCTTGTGCACTTGTTCTTACATGAATACTTGAATTACTTGTTCCTAAAACATTTAAACAAATTAACTCATCATCAACAAAACCAACTTCATCATCAAACGGAGCATCTTTTTGTTCTGTTCCTTTTATTGTTAAAAAGTTTGCCCCAGCTTTTGCGTCTGTTGGAACTTGTATTGTGTAATAAACTTTAGTTTCTTCACCCTTTCTTAACGACAACATATATTTTGATAATTCATTTGGCATTCCAAACAATGCTACGGCAACTTGTTGTTCATCAAATAAACACTCAGGACATTCTTCATGAACTCTTTTTACATTAAATGAACCTTCAAAAATTTGTCCTTTTGATACATCATAACATATATCTGGCGTACTTATAATAAAATTTCTATTTTTAATATCACTACAATCTTGTACTTCTAAAACTAATCTTTTTTCAATGTGATAATTTGTTGCGTCTCCACCAAGCAAAATATTAAACTTACCCAGAGGTGCATGTTTTGCATTAATTACTAAATCAACGTTTTTTGTTGAATTATTTTCTACAAAAACTTTATCTTTTACAAAATAAGGTAATATTGAACTATTTTCTGCTAACAAATTAATTGTTTTATCAGTATCAGTTGTGTTTGAAACATCAACACTAAATGTTCTTTCTTCACCTTGACATATTTTACCATCAAATTCATCAATTCTAAATCCATCAAAATTACTACATGAACCTATTTCATATTCAAAACTTATTTCTACATTTTGATCTCTATCAATTACTAAAATATCATAATAATCTGAATCTGAACCACAAGTATTTACATTAAGATATGAAGTTGTACTTTCCCCTTTATTTAAACAAAAAGAATCATTTGTTACATTTACATTTAATAAATTTTCATATTCTAAATCAAAAGCATAACACTTTGTTTGGTTTGTATTATTTGTTGTTGTAAAATTTTGTGTGTACGAAGTACAATTTTCAAGACAAACTGCTTTTCTATTTGAAGTAATTATTTGGTTGTTACCGTTACCACAATTTGTTTCAACAATAAACTCTGTATCTGTACTTAATCCTTTTGAGTCAGTTGCACGTACGCTTAGAGTTGTTGAAGTATGATTGTTTGTTTTAAGAGTACAATCTATAACACTATCATTTACTAATTCACAATCAATATTGTCATAATTTGTTTGAGAAACTATTTCAAAATCTAAATTTGTTCCATCTTCAACATCATTTACATAATCTTCTAAATCTACAATTTCTTGGCTTGTATTAATACAAGGAACTTGTATATTACTCCAATTTGGAGCATAATTTTTTAGATTTATATTAAAATCATCAGTATCAGTTAATCCAAAAATATCTGTTATTTCAACTCTAAGAGTTGTATAATCAACATCACAAGTATTTACACTACATGAAATAAAATAATTTTGGTCAAGTGAACAAGTCATTAAACCAGTGTTTGTTTGTGAAAGTAAATTAAAATCAGCTAATGCTAAATCTTCATCACTTGAATAATTTCTTAAGTCAACTAATTTGTTTAAATCTTGAACACAACTTTTTTCAAAATTTGGTACACTTATAATTGGAGGATTATTTATTACAGTAATATCAAAATTAGTTTGTGCCACATCACATGCATCATTTACATCTATTGTAACTGTTGTTGTTCCTAAAGTTAAATCTGAAAAACAAGTTAAATATCTATTACTATCTAAAGTACAATCAACAATATTGTTGTTTGTTGTAACATTAACTTCTAAATCACTTAATCTATCATCACCATCACGAATATAATCCCACAAATCAATTTGTGTTTGTGAATTATAATGAATTATTTTATCTGCAATATCAAGGATTCTTGGCGCTTGATTATAATAACATGAATTTGGATCATATTGTGGAACACAATCAAGTATTACCGCAACTATTGCGTGCGAATCATAACCATGAACTCTTAATATGTTATTTTCTTCTAAAGTTAAATTAAATTGCCCAAGGTTTTGTGAATCAATACCACAAAAAACACACCCTTCACTAGTTGGACCATTACAATGATTATCACTTGTTGTTGCTAAATAATTTCCATTAACATAAATTGCTGTTGCTTCTTGCCCTTGATCTTGACTAAACATTGCTGTTGTTTGTACTCTTAGTGAACAAATATTTGTTCCTGGTTGAGATGAAGTAAATGCATATTCTACAGGTAAAGGCCCATAATTAGAATTAAATGCTTGTCCGCCACCAACAAGTAATCCAGGAACTGCCCCAGGAATACCTTGACAATAACTTTTTATTGAACAATCAAATCTACTTGAACAATCAAATCTATACTCTTCACTATGTGCAAGTACTGTCATTGAAATTAAAATTAAAATAATCCCAAGGATTTTAAAAATGTGATTTATTTTTCCTTTATTATCCATCATAATCACCTAAACCCTCTTTGCTACTCTTATAACAAACGCAACAAGTAAAACTACTATTACTAAAATTAATAAAAATAATAAAATTGATTCTGTTGAAATTTGTGCAACACCCTCAATTAATGATAATGCAAAAAATCCAGCTGCATTATTCCCCATATTTGAATCTTGGTTAACAATTATAATTTGAGGATTGTTTTGAATTGTATTTTCTTGTTGGTTAAATTTTAAGATTATTTCTTTACTTAAGTATTTATCTGTTTTTACTTCAAGAGTTGTTGAAATATCTACTGGAATTATAACATCGTTTTTTACAAATATTTTTACTGTAGTTTTTGCGTTTGGTGCAATATAACCTGGCGCTATAACTTGAGTTGGTACTGGAGCAAAGTAATTTACTTCTAAATTTTGACCAGTGTTTGATTCATTTACAACTTCAACAATAAAATAAACTTCTTTATCATTAATATAAACCGCATCGGCTGAGTTTATTGTTAATGCAAAACTAGCGGTTAATGAAAGGATTATTACCATTGCTATCAATATTTGTTTATACATATTTTCAACACCCAACCAATACGATTTGTTCAAAAAAAATAACAACAAATCATTTTGTTAACTTAGTAACCACACTAAGTTATTGTATATTGGGGGTGTTTGAGTATTTAAACTTAACGTTTTAGAGTGAAGAAGGGATTATTGAGTGTTTATTAATTTTTTCTAATATAATGAATAACTAAAGAATGGGTTTGATCCGTATCGGCTTCAAATTTAAACTTATACACTCTATTTATTTTTGATGGATAATCTAAAATAAATTCATCATCCCCAGTTTTGTCAAAAGGGGTCCATATTATATCACCCAATTTAAAATTATTATAACCTGCTGTGTTGTCAAATAAATATTTAACTTCCCCAACCCCTAAATCCAATGTAACAACAGTTCCTTTT
>CAZVWD010000060.1:0-4226 GCA_964630715.1 uncultured archaeon | reverse complement strand
ATTGTCCAATAACATCTTTTCCATCAAGAATAAGAGGAATGCATTTTTCTTGTATACCTGTAGCCTCTTTATAATGCATGTTTTTTATACCTTCAAGTAATTTAGGTTTTAATTTTAATTCATCGAATTTCATAAAATAATTGTGCTATCGGGGGTTAATAATACTACGTATTAACAAAAATTAGGGTAATTTTTGAGTCAATTTGAACTAAAAACAAATAATTAACCGCTAAAAAAAAATCTTGAATTTAAAAAAAAAAGAACAATATTAAAAAAGCTTCTAAGTTAGATTTAATAATGGAAAATATATTAAAATTAAACCCTGCTGTAGAAAATATTCTAAAAGACAAAGTTATTGTTGTTACTGGTGCTGGTTCAGGCCTTGGAAAAGCTATTTGTTTAGGTTTACCATATGGCGGTGTAAAACTTGGTTTAATTGATATTGATGAAAGTAGTTTAAATGAAACTGCACAAATAATTTCACAAGCTGGTGGAGAATGTTTTATAATACACGCTTCAGTTACTGATGAAAAAGCATTAACAGAAAAATATGAAGAATTAGTAAAAAAATTTGGTAAAATTGATGGACTTATTAATGTTGCAGGAATAGCTAAACTTGGCGGAATTGAAGAACTTAGCCCCCAGACAATTAAGCTAAGTAATGATGTAAACATTAATGGATATTATCTTAATGCTTCAATTGCTTCAAAAAACATGAATGATAATGGAAGTATAATTAATATTTCTTCAAATTCTGCTCGAGGAGTTTCAAAAGATTCTTCACTTTATAGTGTTGCTAAAGAAGCACAATGTGCAATGGTACGTTCATGGGCAATGGATCTTGGCGAACGTGGAATTAATGTTAATGCTTTACTTTTAGGGGATTTGTTTGGAAATGAAGAGTTAGGAATTTTTTCTAAGATTTGGAATCAAAAATATTTTGAAGAAAAAGCTATTAGTAAAGGACTTGTAAAAAAAGATGATCCTCGTATTGGTGGAGAAAAAGTTAACGAAGAAATTCGTGAGTTAGTAATTAATTATTATGTTGGAAGAACTGCTCTTAAAAAACAATTAAAGTATAGAGATATAGTTCATCAAATAGTTTTTTTGATGTCACCACTTGGTGAAAAAATAACTGGTGAAAGTATAACAATTACTTCTGGAAACCCAACTTCTTTTTCTAGATAATTGAATTTAATAAAATTAACTTAACTTATTAAGTTAATTACAAAAAAAATGTACCTTACAAAAAAAAATCGACTCTTTTCTTAAGAAAAAATTAAAAATAAAAAAAAATTAAGAATTAGAAAGTTGAATATCAACTTTATTTTTAAAAAAACCAATCTAAATTAGTTATCTCGTCTTGGTTTTTTATGATTTTGGAAACAGTCTCTACAATAAACTGGTCTTTCTCCGTCTGGTGCAAAAGGTACTTCTGTTTCTTTTCCACAATCCGAACATTGAACCTTATGTAGTTCTCTTCCAAATTTGTCTTTTTCGTCCATTTATATTCCTCTATTTTATTTAATGTGCAATTGCTTACACAATGTATTTGCATTTAAGAGAGCTTATAAAACCTCCTTTTGAACCGTTTTTCAACAAAATTAGAAATGTTTAATACTTCAAAAACACATTAAATTATTATGAAAAGAAAAAAACCCAAATTAATTCTTGGCAAAAAAATGATTGGCGGACGATGGAACCCACAAGAAATAGCGCATAATGAAGCATTACTTGAAATTCATTCTTTGTTAAATAAAAGTAATGACCCAAAAGCAATGTATAAAAAATTTGAAGGGCATTTTCGTGCATTCTTACCACAAAGAGATAGAATAAAATTCTTAAGAATTATTGCTGGTCGAAGTGGAGTAAAATTCAAAATTAATGAAACACCTACTGAAGAACAATTATTACATTTACTATTTGGCAAACCATTAATTAAAACTCAACAAAAAACGTTTGATTTTTTCAAAGCAAAGTAATTTATATGTTTGTATGAAGAATTAGTTAATGGTTCAATCTTATTTAGGCCCAAAACTTCGAAAGTGGCAAACTGAAGCAATATCTCACTGGGATGAATACAATCGCGGAATTATTCAAGCTGTACCAGGATCAGGAAAGACTTTTTTAGCAATAAGTAGTTTTTGTTCAAAAGTAGATAAAGACCCAAATTTACGAGTTTTAATCGTATGCCCACGTTTAACTTTAATTAAGCAATGGAAAGATCAAATAATACAAAATACTACAATAAAAGAGGATGAAATTTATGAAATTTCTTCAAAAAATGAAGTTCAAGCATTTAAAAAAGTCCAACATAAATTTGATAAAAATAAAGTTTTTATTTCAACATTTAACCAAATAAAACAATTCTTTTTAGAGCGTACTTGGCGTGAACATAATTGGTTTTTGATTGTGGATGAAATGCAC
This sequence comes from uncultured archaeon, assembly GCA_964630715.1. Lineage (GTDB taxonomy): Archaea > Iainarchaeota > Iainarchaeia > Iainarchaeales > JAAZKV01 > JABIDZ01. The sequence continues at coordinate 1,799 of CAZVWD010000060.1, read as the reverse complement.
AATACCACTGAAGGTTTTGATTTCCCAGATGACCAAATAAAATACAAACTGGGTTTGTCAGCAACCCCAAAAAAAAGAAATAAAGCTTCCACATTTAATTTAGGGGGAATAGTATATACTTATTCTTTTGAACAAGCATTACATGATAAAATAATCCTAGAACCAGAGTTTAAATTAATTCTTTATTCTGTTAATAAACAACTTTTTGAAAAGATACTTGAAAATGAAAATGATTTAAGTGATGAAGTAATGAATTCTGCATATGATTCTTTTATGCAAGACGATGTTGTTGAAAATACCCAAGATAATGAAGACGAAGATTCACCAAAAAGACCTCAAGTTGAAGAAGGAGATTTTTTCACTTCAAAAAATGTTGATTATTTAGGAATTCAAAAAATATTAAGACAAAAATTTAAGGTTGGAGATAAAAACGCAAATCAATCTCTTGTTTTTGTAAATCGAATAAAAAAAGCTGATTTGTTAAATGACATGTTAACTAGTGAATTTGGGCCAGTATCCCATTCATACCATTCGCAAGTTTTAGAATATAATTATAATAATCATTTTGAAAATATTTCAAAACAATTTGAAGAAAAAAAATTTAATGTTTTAATTTCAGTTAGTACGCTTGGAGAAGGAATTGATTTTCCATATGCTTCTCATGGAATTTTGGCAAGCCCAATCCATAATCCAACAGCATTTGTTCAAAAAGTAGGGCGACTTTTAAGAAAATATAAAGACCACCAAAAAGCTGTGATTTATTACTATGTGCCTTCTGAACTTATTTCAAAACTTTTGTCTGATCCAAAAATTTCTCCAAATTATTTAAAATCAATTTTAAAAATTGCTGATGAACATAAAAATTTGTATTTTGTTGACAGAAAAACACTAAAAGAAGAAAGAGGAAGTTTAGCTGATCTTTTAAGTCAAGGTTCAGCATACGAGAGAAATGAAGATATTCTAAAATTAAAAATCCCTAGCAAACTAGATTCAGTTTTGCGTTTGTTTAGAAGAGTTTATCCTAAGAGTTTTAAGCATTGGAAAAAATATTGTGACGATGAGAATGATTTTTCTTTGCTTGAACAAAAAATTGTTGAAAGAAAAGACATGGCTTCTTTTGTTGCAAAAAACCTGCTTCGTAATATTTCAAAAGTAAATAAATTACAAGAAATAATGGTTAAAGAAAGTGGATACGAAAGAGTACGTTTACTTGTTGAAACAGCAATTCGTTCAAATATTATTACTAAAATAAAGTATGGGGAAGAAATTGAAAATTATTATCTTGAAAACAAAACAAAACTTGATTTAGCTGAACAAAAAATGCTTATTAAATCTCTAAAAACAGAATATGCTTCTTTTAGAAAACAATCAATTAAAACAAAAAAAGAATTAACTAAAATAAAAAAATTAATTCCATTCTTAAAAAGTCAAAAAGAAGGTGAGGCACTTGATGCTATGTTTGAGTTGTCAAAATCTTTCTTTGCTTTACAATCAATATTTTTAGACCAACTTGAACTTGAACGTGTTGCTAAAAACGAAGAAGGAGAAAAATTTGTTCTAACAATTGGAAAAGATTTGTTTGTTGCAAGTGCTGAAATAAAGTCTTTTGCATATCCCGAAGAATTTGGTTTTAGTAGATGGAAAACTCCCCCAAAACAAGAAGAAGAAAAGATAATTCCGAAAATTGAACAATTTTGTTTAAAATTAGTTGAATATTTCCCTGAAAGAGTTTTAATTACAAAAGAACTTGAAGCAATTAAACATGAAATTAAAACAGACCTTGGTTTTACTTTTACAAA
>CAZVWD010000059.1:0-4326 GCA_964630715.1 uncultured archaeon | reverse complement strand
GAGCAATTTAACACGGGTTTTTTAACCGCCAGTTAGTAACACGGCTGGGGTATTTAGTTTTTAGTAAAATTGTTGTGGGGGTTCCAAAAGCGAATTTAATTCACTCACAATAATATTATTTGTTCAAGAAATATATAACCCTTTGTTAATTTGTGAAGTCAACCAAAAAATTGATTTGTTTCTAATTGTAGTGCCTAAACGCCACTAGCTAAAATGGTTTCGATTACTAAAACACAAAAGCTTCTATTACTAATAGAAACCTTTATAAATAGTTTTTGAATAAATTTAAAATATGCTTAAAGAAAAAATAGAAGAAATTATAAAAGAACAAAGAAATAATTTGGAACTGGAAAAAAATAATATTTCAAGAGAAGACCTTAAAAAAATAAAATTATATCCTGGTTTTGCCACAATAATATCAGGGATAAGAAGATGTGGAAAAAGCACCTTACTAAAACAAATATTAAAAAAAGAAAAAAAATTCTATTACATAAACCTTGAAGATATAAAACTTAACGATTTTAAACTAGAAGATTTTATAAAAGTTGACGAGATATTCCAAAAAACCTATGGTAAAGGCGGAATCTACTTTTTTGACGAAATACAAACAATAACAAACTGGGAAAAATATGTAAGAAGCCTAGCAGATAAAAAAAGTAAAATGCTAATAACTGGGTCAAATGCCTCGCTCTTAAGCCGGGAACTTGGAACCCTGCTTACTGGAAGACACATAAGCCGAGAACTATTTCCATTCACATACAAAGAATACTTAAAATTCACAAAACAAAAACCATCAAAAATAAGTCTTCAAAACTATCTTGAAGAAGGGGGGTTTCCAGAGTATTTACAATTTAAAAAAACGGAAAATCTACAAGAACTACTAAAAGACGTAATAATGAGAGATGTTGCAATAAGATTTAAAATAAGAAATACAAATCAATTAAAAAAAATCGCAATTTACCTAATAACAAATGTGGGCAAAGAAGCATCATACAACCAACTAAAAAAAATATTCTCAGTACCATCAATACAAACAATAATTGATTACATAAGCTTCTTTGAAGACGCTTATTTATTATTCACAATACCAAGATTTAGTTATTCTCCAAAAAAACAACAAACGTATCCAAAAAAAATGTATTCAATAGATAATGGTTTATCAAAAGCAAGTAGTACAAGCTTCTCAAAAGACAAAGGACGAATGCTAGAAAACACAGTATTTCAACAGTTAAGAAGAAAACACAAAGAAATATATTATTTCAAAGAAAAACGTGAATGTGATTTTTTAATAAAAGAAAAAGACAAGATAACACAAGCAATACAAGTGTGTTACATATTAAACGAAGATAACCAAAAAAGGGAAATTGAAGGATTAATAGAAGCATTAAAAGAAACAAAACTTGATAGGGGGGTAATATTAACATTAGACCAGGAAGACAAAATCGAAGAACAGGGAAAAATAATTGAAATAAAACCAATGTGGAAATGGCTACTCAAAGAATAACTCACAAAATTAATATTTTAACAATTAAGATATTCCCATTACAATATCTGCTACATAATAATAGTTATTTATAGAACTTATTGCTTATACATTAGCGGAGTATTCTGAATTTCATTAAAAAATTAAGGGTAATGCCACTCTGGGTTAATTACCCAGCCAGGGTATTTTACTTTTTTCTATTTATTCAAGATTATTTGATTAAATCAGAATACTTTCCAATACATCTGGTTAAGAACTAACCAGCACCAATATTAATATGGATTTTGAAAAAAACAAAGTGCTAATAATTATTGTGATAATAATTTTAGCAATAATTGCAATCGGAATTGCAATTAATTATACTCCGCAAGCAAACACCACCAATAATAATAACATAAATGAAACTAATGATAACTTAGATACAACTGATATTAATTATGGAACAATTACACAAACAAACCCAGATAATCTAGCAGCTGGACTTACCCATAATGTAAGAATTTCTAATTTAAATTTTAATCCACCAACAATAACTATTAATGCAGGAGATACAATTTCTTGGAGAAATGAAGATTCAATAACACACACTGTAGTATCGGATGGTCTTTTTGACTCTGGCGATATTGGACAAGGAGTTATTTTTGAATATAGGTTTGTTTTACCTGGTGAATACACATATCATTGTGAATATCACACTAACACAACTGGAAAAGTTATTGTTAACTAATAATTAAAAAAAAGATAACAATTAAAAAAAAATTTTATAATAATTAATAAAGTTAAAATTCTCGGATAGAATTGCACTGCTTAAAATCGACTCGGCCAAGGTATTTTTATTTTTGGTTCCATTCATCAACAATTCGTATCCCTCCAGGAGGAATTCTTTCAATAATATTTTCTTCAACTAAGAATCCAAGTATTTTTGATACTTGCAATCGACTTGAACAAATTTTGTGTTTAGTTAAATAATCCGTCACTGGTTTTATATGAATAAACGCTTTTGTTTTTATTGTATTATTAAATTGCATTTTTTCTGGATTATGAGGATATGCAATAATAAATTCTAGTGCTTTTAATGCTCTTTGTCTAAAAAGAGATCTTTTATCTGCGCGTTGTCTTCTTGATCCCCCTGAACCCGTTTGCATTAAAACTCGATTAAATAATCTTTCAATATTTATAACTCGTTCTTTTGAAAAATCGATTTTCCATTGTATATCTGGCCCTTTTTCTTTTAATGTAGGATATTCGCGCGGGACATACTTAGTATTAGCGTGAATTTCTTCACCTGTGACTTTTCGTAGTATTGCTAAAACTACGGGTAATGGTTGGGCTCGTGTTTGAGCAATTTGTGCAGGGGTTTTTCTTGAAAAAAATTCTCTTGCAACTTCGTTCCCAATTCTCCCAACAACATAATGGCCCCCATCCACACGAGTATGTGTTGGCCTATAAAAATCAAATGCTCTTTGCCTTGCTTCCCCAGTTGGTTTTGGTGGCCCTGGCCTAATTTCTTTATGTCTGCCCATAATTAATAAATGATTATAATTTATTTAAATTAATTGATTTATAAAAAACATTTATTTTTTATACTAACACGACATTAATTAATTAGAAAATATGGAAAATAAAATGTCAACTAAAAGTTTTTCAAACGCAATGAGATCACCGCCAGCTTTTACTGGCAGTCTTGTTGACTTTAGTATTAATTCAAGAGAAATTACTGCTACAATAATAGATTTAATTGTAAGAGATTTTCTCAGTATTAGTAACAATAAAATCTTTATTACTAGTAAAACAATTGGACTGAAACAATTTGAAACAAAATTTATATCAAATTTATTTAACAAAAAACAATCATTAACATTTGATGAACTTAAAAATCAATATAAAAATTATTCAAGTGACTTAATAAAGATTATTTGTACAGGCATTATGGATAATGAAATTATTCAAAAAGATTTTCAAAAAAAACTTGCTGTTGCTTCAAAAAAAGCTATGGAAGAAACAATCGGATTTGTTCCAAAAATACCAAGTAATGCAAAAAGAATTGTTTTACCTGAATGGATATTAAGACCATTTATTTCAGTTATGGGATTAAAACCAATGTTTGATACTATGGAAAATAATACCAAGAAAAATTTGGAAAAATCATATGAAGATGTACTTTTAACACAAAAAGGTAAACTTTTAGCACAAGAAGCAATAGCCCTAAAAGAATTTATGCAAAATTACCCAATGTCTGATGAAAGACTTGCAAATGAACTTGTTGGACACGCAATTGTTTTTGGTATTGGCGAATTTTGGTTAAATAAATTTGGAGATAAAAATGTTAAAATAAAAGAACTTTTTAACATGCTTAATCCTCAAGAAACAAAAATAATGAATTTTGTTGACATTGATGAATACTTAAAAGAATTTAATTAAAAAAATTCGCATCAACATTATTTCCTTCTGGAACAGCATCATGATTTTGAATGCAACCAATCAAGAAAACAGAAGAAATTAGAATTATAAACAACAAGAATGCTTTTGTCGTTTGTTACTAAAGAATTAACTAGGATTTTATTGTATCGAAAATAAAAAAAGAACTCTAAAATAGAATAAAATGAATTCTATAACACAACAAAAAGAATTTTATGACACAACAAAAATAAATTCTATAATATAATAAAATCATTTTACAAATGATTATTCAAAAAAAAATCTAGGTTAATCTAAAGTTTTTAAACCTGAACTATTATAATCATATTATGAAAATTAATAATCTTTTATCAAAAGAACTAATTTTTACTAAATATTTTTCTTTTAAAGTAAAACACTTATATTTACTCATAATATTGTTGTTT
>CAZVWD010000058.1:0-4569 GCA_964630715.1 uncultured archaeon | reverse complement strand
TGTATTTTTTGAATTAAGTTTTGTTTTCCATCAGGCAAAATTAAACAAGTTACAGCCCCAACTTCATCGTCTTCAAAATAACCACTTGTTTTTAACAAAACATCCTTTTCAGGATATGTGTCAGAATCCATACAAGCAATAAACTCTGTTTTTATTTTTGATAAAGCAAAATTCATTGCAGTAGCTTTTCCAGAATTTTTTTTCATTTTTATTAATCTAATACCATTTACTTTTTCAAGATACTGTGTTGTTCCATCAGTACAACCATCATCAACAAAAACTAAATCTAACTTACCTGGATATTTTAATGCTTTCATATGTTTTACACATTTTTTTATTGTCCCCATTGAATTATACACCGGAACAAGAACTGTTAATGAAGGAAATACTTTTGCATATTTTGCTTCGCCCAAATTACCCTTATCAAGATAAAATAAGAAAAACAAAATCAAAACATATAACAAGAAAAAATTAATAAAAAACATTGTGTAAAATATTGGTAAAATAAAACTTATCACAAGAAGTAAAAATAAGAACAATAAGATAAGCGATAAAAAGATTCTTTTTTTTAGAGATAATGTCTTTATCATAATTAAATTTAGCCAAAAAAGAATTTAAAAAGAACCTAGTACAGGACTAATTACACCAAATAAATTGATACTTAAACCTAAAATTACCAATGATAACTAAGTTAAACCAAGAATTGTCTTATTAATTCATAACTTTTCTTTTGTTGTTCTAACATAAATTGGTAATATTTTTTTGATTTACCATCTTTACCTTGTTTTATTGAATTAAAATAAGCTTGTTTATTATCTTTAAAAATAACCATTAAAGGATAATTATTTTTAGCAAGAATTTTATTCATTAAAAGTCGACCTGTTCGACCATTTCCATCACGAAAAGGATGAATCATTTCATAACGTAAATGAAAATCAAAAGCCAGTTTTAATGGATATATTTTCTTATTCTTTTTATACCAACCAAGTAAATTGTTTAATTCAAACTTAATTTGATCAGGATCTAAAGTGTTTTCATTTCCAACAATTATTTTATCTTTTCTAAAACTTTTTGGATATAAATCACCAGTTTCCATAACCAAACCACAAGTAAGAATTTTATATAACTTCTTTATCCCTCTTATTGAAAATGAAAAATCATTATTCAAATATTTATAAGCATTTATTGAATTTTTTACTTCTAAAATTTCATTTTTATTATTATAATCTAATTTTTTATCATCAAAGATTTTTTCAATTTCAGCTCTTGGTAATCTTGAACCTTCAATATTATTTGAATTAAAAACAAATTCTTTAAGTAATTTTACTTCAACAAACTCTTTTTGTTTTTTAGATTCAATTAAATTATTTAATTTAATTGATAAATATTCCACTTGATTTATTAATTCATTATTATAAACTAAATCTTGTGGAAAATGTTTACTTTTTAACTCAAATTCACGATTAGTAATTTTATCTAAATTATCAAGTAAATATGCATCTTTTGAAACAAATGGTTTTTTTCCAATATAGTGATTAATTGAATAAGTTTTTCCCATAAAAGAAAACTTTTTTACAAAATAATTGTAATTTTCACCATTCTTTTGGGTATTTATAATATAACTCATACTAATATTGCCCACAACTAATTTAAATATGTTGTGTTTAGGTAGTAAAATAAGTTTTATTAAAAGTAATTAAAAAGCCAAAATGATTAATTATAATTAACCTTAATAAAAAACGTGCACTGTTTAGGTAGTAAAATATACTTGTTTTTTGTTCTAACTGGGTAGTAACTGATTATTTATATTTTATCAAAAACCATCAAATAAACTATTTGAATTAGTTAATTCCAGCCATAATTTCATTATTTAACAAAATTATATCACGAGCATTTGCAAAAACGTTTTCAAGTACACGAAACGCATACTCATACATATCGTTTCGATTTGAGCTTATTACAAGGTTGTTTGCGTTGATTATTGCTTCACTTTTTCCAAATTCAAACAAAATAACGTAATTGTTTGCATTATTTATTCTCAAATTACACTCGTCTTTTGTTAATAAATTATTTGCTAAAACATTACCATCGTTAGTATAACATTCTTTTAACAAACCGTTTTCAAAAACTCTAATTAATTGAATTGGTAAGATATGTTTATTTGAAAGTACTTGGGACCAAGCAGTAATATTTTTTACAGCAATAAGAGTATCATTTGCTTCATCAACTCTTGGTGAAATATAAATTTCTTTTGAATTTTTTATAATATTGTCAAGGTCTGTTGGAGTATAATTGTTTGATTTGTAAGTTACTCCTTCAACATTAAATTGGTATTTGTAAGGAGAATAAAAAAATAACATGTAAAATACTGCTAAAACAAGGATTATCACAATTCCAATTATTGCAAATGCTTTTGCATTTTCAATTTGTTTTTTTGAATTATTTTCTTTTTTTGTTTCATTAACTGCTTCTTGTAAAATAACTTCTGGTTTGATAGATTCTTTTAATTCAACAACTTTTTGTTTATTATTTTCTTTAGCTTGTTGTTTTTTTTGCTTTGAAACTTTAGCTTTTTTAGCATCAACTTTCTTAGCATCAACCTTTTTCACTATTTTAACCATAATAAATTATCACAACACAAGGATTTTAAATAAAACTTTTTTGTTAGTTTTAAAATAAAATAACTTTTATAAACCATTATTTATTCAATTACTTCCCAATACCCGCCTTTATCTGGGCCAACTCTTTTAATTTTGTCTCTTTCTTTTAGTTGTTTTATATTCTTTTTTATTGCTCTTTCAGTAAGCATTATTTTTTCAGATAATTCTAATATAGTTATTTTTGGATTTTCTTTCATCAAATCAATTATTTTCTCCGAACTTTTCAGTGAACTTTTCAGTGAACTTTTCAGTGAACTTTTTGATATTATTTCTTGTCGTATAAATGTTGTTTGAAAATACCCTGCAAATGTAACAAACTTTACATTTGGCTCTAATGATTTTATTTTTTGTATTCCTGCCCCCCATTTTTCAATCAAATGAATTCGATGCAATATATCTGCTATTAAAGTATTTCTTCTTTCTGAGATTTTTTGAGTCGTTATTTTTCTAATAGTAAGCCCAGGCAATAATTCACCAGGATTTCTTATTTGTAATTTATCTTTAAAAATAGCAATATTAATTTCATGAGGTTTTGTATAATCCCTATGACAAAAAGCATTAATTATTGCTTCACGAAAAGCAACCCTATTTATTTCAGGAACATCTTCTCGATAAAGCCCTTTTATTTTTGCACCAATGTTAATATGTTCTAAAATATATTTTTCTGCAATGTCAATTAATTCAAACAAATCTCCATTAAAATCTTTCATATCTATGAATGGAGTTGCAGTATCTCTCCCAAGAAAGACTGCACATCTAAGATTAAGAAAACGAAAAAACTTTTGTGGTTCTTTTCCAAATAATATCACACACGCATTTGTGATTTTTTTTTCCTTTTACCAGATCAAGATTTTTTAGTATTTGTTTTTTTGAAGTAAACTTTATCCCAGATTTAGAAACATATTGTTTTAATTTTTTATCTGAAATATCTTTTAATTTTGCATTTAAACAAAAAGAGCTATCCCAAAAGATTTGTTTTTTGTTAAGAATAAATTTTTCAAGTTCTTTACTTGACAATATTCTATTTTCATCAGCCATTCTTATATATGACCTACCATAAGCAAAATATGGTTTTTCTTTTCCTTCAAATTTAATTAAAACACAATTTTTTCCTTTAATCTTTTTTTCTATTATTGTAGGATATGTTCTCGGTTCTATATAATCAAAAATAGATTTTGAAATTTCACGCAAGGTTGATTTCCCAATATTTACACCTATTGATGTACCATCATCTTTCAAACCAAAAATTATTTTTCCTTTACCATGCTTGTTTAAAATTGCAGAAATAGAAATTATACCTTCTTTTAATTGTGTTAAAGAAGCCTTTAATTCAGTCTTTTCATTCTCTTTCATAGTTACTACATTAAATTTTTTCTTTTAAAACATATGTGAGGTTCTATGCCAAGGTAAAATTTAATATTATAAAATTTTGAATATGTACGTTTAGAATTAATTTTTATTTTAAAAAAAATAGAAAAGAAAGGCTCACTTGAGCCTTTCTAGTTTTTGAATATTACTTAAATCAATGCTTCTAAAGCGTTGATTAATTCTGTAGCTGCAGATCCAGTGTCACTTGCACTATATCCTGCAACAACTATGTTTCCGCTTGTTAATACAGCAGCAACATATTCACCGTCAGCAGTCAACATATCTTCAAGTGTATTACCTTCAGATACTTCTAGGTTTACTGCAGCAGCGTTAACAGCGAATCCACCAACAATGATAGATTTTCCGTATGTACTTGCGTCAACTTTTACCAAATTCTTTGGTACAGCAACTACACTTACAGCAGCTCCGCCTTCAACAGAACACATTGCGTCTACATTAGTGATTGTAACTCCACCAGTTTCGTCGTTTAGACCTACACCAGTATAGTCAGCTCCACCAACAACACTTGTTGATGAATCAG
>CAZVWD010000057.1:0-4821 GCA_964630715.1 uncultured archaeon | reverse complement strand
TATCCAATGCAATCCAAAACACCTGCGTATGATAAAGTTCCAACAATGTTTTCTCCTGATGGAAGACTTTACCAAGTTGAATATGCATCAAAAATTGTAGAACAAGGAACAACAGGGGTTGGAGTTATTTTTAAAGACGGCGTAGTTTTAGCGGCAGACAAAATTGTTCCAAACAAATTAGTTAAACCACAATCAATTGAAAAAATATTTAAAGTTGATAAACACATTGGTGTTGTTTCAGCAGGACTTGTTGGAGATGCAAGAAGACTTGTAGGGATTGCAAGAAAACAAGCACAAGATAATAGAATGATTTATTCTGAACCAATTCAAATTGAAGTAATGGCAAAAGAAATTGCAGAAACAAAACAAGCATTTACACAATATGGTGGATTAAGACCATTTGGTGTTGCATTTATTGTTGCTGGAGTTGACGAAAAAGGGCCACAATTATTTCAAACAGAACCAAGTGGAGCACTTGCAGAATACACGGCTGTTGCAGTTGGAAGAAATAGAGAAAGAGTAATGGGAAGTTTTGAAAAAGAATTTAAAGAAAATTTAAGCTTAGAAAAAGCAGTTGCGTTAGCTTACAGTGCGCTTGGAAAAAGTTTGCCTGAAAAAGAAAAAATTTCTACAAGTAGAGTTCAATTCGCAATACTTGATAGAACAGGATTTAAATTTATTAACGAAATAGAATTAAAACAATTGTTAAAATGATTCTTACAAAATTAATCTAACTTGTGAAAAGAAAGAGTTAGATCTTAGGTGTGAGGTTTTACTATGGTAAAGATTGACGAAGCAGTAATTGCTAAACTAGAAAAGAATGGGCACAAGTTCGAAGTGTTAGTTGACCCTAACCTTGCAATGGATTTAAAACACGGAAAAGCTGTTGATTTTGAAGATTTGCTCGCTGATGATAAGATATTTAAAGACTCAAAAAAAGGTGATGAACAAAGTCCTGAGTTTTTAAAAGAAATTTTTGACACAGATAATATTAATGAAATTACAACAAAAATAATTTTAAAAGGTGAAATACAATTAACAACTGAACAAAGAAAAAATTTTTCAGAAAAAAAGAAATCTGAAATAATTTATATTATTTCACGTGATGCAATAAACCCGCAAACAAAAACTCCTCATCCTCCGCAAAGAATTGAAAATGCGATGGAACAAGCAAAGATTCATATTGATCCATTTAAAAGTAGTGAAGAACAAGTTAATGTTATTATAAATGCAATAAAAAGAATTTTGCCAATTTCAATGGAAAAAGTTGATTTTGCAGTAAAAATTCCGCCGCAATATTCTGGACAAGCATCATCAATAATTCATAAGTTTGAAATAAAAAAAGAACAATGGTTAAACGATGGTTCGCTAGCTGCAGAATTTAAATTACCAATTGGATTAAAACAAGATTTAATAAATGACTTAAATTCCGTTACACACGGAGATTTAATAGTTAAAATTATTGAATAAAAGGAAGTGAAAATATGAAACAAATAGTAATTCCTGGAGAAATAGTCTCAGAGGAGAGAAAAAGACTAGGATCAAATGTATATGTCCAAAATGGAAAAATACATTCAAAAGTTCTAGGAATAATTGATAACGAAAGTGATACAGCAGATGTTGTAGCACTAAAAGGAACATATGTTCCAAAAAGAGATGATACAGTAATAGGGATAGTAAACAGAGTGGTATTTGCAGGATATGGTGTAGAAATAAATTCATTTAATGAATCATTCATACCAAGAAAAGCTATGCGACAAGAAGCAAAACTTGGAGACATTATAGTTGCAAAGATTGACGATGTAAATGAATTAAAAGAAGCAAATTTATCATATCCAAAAAAATTGTATGATGGAGAAATAATAGAAATCATTCCTGTAAGAAGTCCAAGATTAATAGGAAAAAACGCATCAATGCTTGACGTTTTAACAAACGGAACAAATTGCGAAATATTTATTGGAAAAAATGGAAGAGTTTGGGCAAAAGATGGAAACATTGATTTGTTAAAAAAAGCAATTAACTTTATTGATGAAAACTCTTACAAAAGCAATCTTACAAACGCAGTAGAAGAATTATTAAAAGGTGAGAAAAAATGACTATGCAAGATATAGATTATAAGAAAACAAAAAAAAGACTTGATGGAAGGAAAATGGATGAAATTCGTCCATTAAAAATTGAGGTTGGGGTAATTCCAAACGCACAAGGGTCAGCATACCTTGAATGGGGACAAAATAAAGTTTATGCTGCGGTTTATGGTCCAAGAGAAGCATTACCAAAACACACTGCTAATTCATTAAAAGCAGTTGTAAAAGTAGAGTATAGAATGGTATCTTTTTCAGTGCCGGATAGAAAACGACCAGGTCCAAATAGGAGAGATCAAGAAATTTCAAAAGTTTTAGGGGAAGCACTTGATCACGCAATATTCACTGAAAACTTTCCAAATACAGAAATTGGAGTTTATGTTGAAGTAATTGATTCAAACGCAGGTTCAAGAGTAGCATGTCTTGCTGCTGCATCATGTGCATTAGCAGATGCGGGAATCCCAATGAAAGATCTTGTGAGTGCAACAGGTGTTGGAAAAGCATATGGAGAAATTGTTCTTGATTTAAATAAAGATGAAGAAGATGCACCAGATGCAGTAGATATTCCAATTGCAATACTACCAAATAGTAAAGAAATAGTATTATTACAAATGGATGGTCCACTGACACGAAAAGAATGGGATGCTGTAGCAAAACTTGGGGTGGAAGGATGTATGCAAGTTTATGAAGTTCAAAAAGCAGCGCTTGCTAAAAAATATGAACTTGGTGAAGCATTGCCCTCAGGTAAAAAAAGTGTTAAAGTTGAAGATAAAAAAGAAAACAAAAAAAGTAACACTAAAACAACAAAAAAGAAGGTGAAAAAATGAGAGCAGGAATATTAGCAAACGAAATTAGCAAAGCTGTCTCACTCGCAAGAGAAGGAAAAAGAATGGATGGGCGTGCACTTGATGAATACAGAGAAATAACTGTTTCAAAAGATATGTGTGAAAATGCGGAAAGTTCAACAATAGTAACTCTTGGTAAAACAAAAGTTTTAGCTGGATTAAAATTAACTATTGGAACACCATATCCTGATAGTCCAGCAGAGGGAGCAATTTCAATCGGAGCAGAAGCATTACCTCTTGCACACGCTGAGTATGAATCTGGAAGACCAAGTAATGATGAAGTTGAACTTGCAAGAGTTGTAGATAGAGGTTTAAGAGAAAGTAAAGCAATTGATTTCTCTCAACTTTGTATAAAAGAAGGAGAAGCCGTTTGGGTAGGATATCTTGATTTCTACGCACTAAATGGGGATGGAAACTTATTTGATGCAGGGTCAATAGCTTCCCTAATAACTTTTCGAAACGGAAAAATGCCAAAACTTGATAAAAACAATAAAATCATTTATGGTGAATATAATGGAAAACTAAAAATGACAAAAATGCCATTATTAACAACTTTCGTTAAAGTTGGTGGAAAAATAATGTTAGATCCAAGTTTTGTTGAAGAAAAAGCTTGCGAAGCAAGATATTCTGTAGCAACAACAGAAGACGGAAATCTAACAGCAATGCAAAAAGGTGTTGGAGGGGCATTTACCCTAGAAGAAGTGAATTATATGATTGATACAGCATTTATTGTATCTGAAAAAATTAGAAAACAAATAAAAGATGAATAAATATGGATTTAGGGCTTTTTAGCCCTATTTTCAATTAAATGAGAGCTTTTAAAAGCTTTCTATGTGAAAATTTATTATTGACTTATTGAATAGACGGTAAGCAAAAAAGGTGAGCAAACAATGGGAAATACAAAAAAAGTAAAATCCACCGGAAGATTTAGTTCTCGATATGGTGTTGGAATACGAAAAAGAATGTTGAAAGTTGAAGAACAACAAAAAGACTTGGATGCATGTCCATTTTGTGGATTTAAAAAAGTAAAAAGAAAAGCAGCAGGATTATTTTTATGTAATAAATGCGGAGCAAAATTTACTGGTGGAGCATACACTACTGAAACACTTGGTGGAAAATCAATAAAAAAAATAGTTAATCAAAAATCATTAGCTGTTAAAACAGATGAAGTAGTTGTTGAAAAATCATCTTATTCTGATATTGAAAAAGAAGTTGCAAAATCGGGAGTGATTTAAATGGGTTATAAATGTGCAAAGTGTGGTGCAGAAGTATCTTCTGTTGAAGAAGGAATGGTTAGATGTCCAAGTTGTGGATTTAGAATAATTTACAAAACAAGGGATCCAATTGCAAAAACAATAAAAGTTGATTAGATTAATGATTAATTTAGAAATAAAAATTGATTTTGAAAATAGTGAAAAATTTTTTAAATCAATTTTACCAGAACTTGAAGATAAGTTCAAAAGAAGTAATATCACAATTTCAAAAAATAAAACTCAATTAAAAATTGAAATTTGCGCAAGTGATAAAACTGCTGCAAGAGCTTCACTAAACACAATTATGAAACCCTTAATATTATTTAATGAGTTGGAGGAATTAAAATGATAAATGAAGAAGAAAAAAGAGAAATGATGATGGATTTTGAAAGAAATAGACAAATGCTTGCCTCACTTTCAGGACAAAAACAACAATTCCAAATACAAGTAGAAGTAATTAAAGCTTCACTTGAAGAATTAAAAGATACTAAAGAAAAATCAGTGTTTAAAATTATCGGAAACATTTTAATTTCAAAACCTGTTGCTGAAATGACTAAAGAATTAAAAGAACAACAAGAAATGTTCGAATTAAGACTTAAAACAGTTGAAAAACAAGAAGAAACAATAATCAAAAAACTAAAC
>CAZVWD010000056.1:0-5072 GCA_964630715.1 uncultured archaeon | reverse complement strand
CAAAACTTACAGCTCTTGAAAATGTAATAGTTCCTATGTGGATTAATAATTATCCTCGTGAAAAAAGAGTTGAAAGAGCAAAAGAAGTTTTAGAAAGTGTTGGACTTGGTGATCGAATGAATAATCGCCCAAATCAAATGTCTGGTGGGCAAAGACAAAGAGTTGCAATTGCTCGTGCTCTTGCGCTTGACCCTGATGTTATTGTTGCAGATGAACCTACTGGAAACTTGGACAGTAAAAGTGGAAAACTTGTGATGGATATTGTTGATAAATTGCACACTGAACAGAAAAAAACTGTTATTTTAGTAACACATGATGAAAGTATTGGCAAATTAGCTAAACATCAAATTGTGTTAAGAGATGGAAAAATTGTTTCTGGTGCAAAAAATGTTTGCCAACTTTAGTTACTAAAAAATATTATAATTATTTAACAACCAAAAATATTTAAAAAAAATTAAAATTATTTGAAATTAAAAATTTAATATTATTTAAGAGTTGAGAAAAATGCCATATGATTTAATTAGCGAATCCAGTAAAAATTTACGAAGAGCTGGTATTCGAACTTATTTAACTCTTCTTGGAGTAATTATTGGAATTGCCGCAATTGTTTCTCTTCTTTCAATAGGAACTGGTTTAGGTGTTTCTGTTGAACAACAACTTGCAAGTCTTGGGGGACAAACTATTTTTGTTATTCCAGGAGGAATACAAAATGTTCGTACTTCTTTAACAGAGAATGATATTTCAAATTTAAAAAATTTAAGTGGGATTGAAAGTGTTGTTCCAATCTATACTACTTCAGCAGTTCTTGAATTTAATGGTGAAAAAATAAATATAAGTATTAGTGCAACTGATGTTAAAGATGCTGAACTTTTTGCAAATACAGGTTATTTTGATGTTAGTGAAGGTCGAGATTTTGCCAACAATGAATCTGGCGCAGTGTTAATAGGAAATAATATTGCAAATAGTTATTTTGAAAAAAAAATTAATGTAAGAAAACAAGTACAAATTAATGGCGAAGATTTTAGGGTAATTGGGATTCTTAAACCTCAAGCGCAATCTTTTGGAGGTGGGCCTGATACGGGTGGAACAGTATACATGTCTCTTGATGCATTCAAAAGAATTTCTACTAATTTAAAACCTGGAATAATTTTTGTTACGGCTGCAAACAAAATCGAAGTTAATGATGTGGTTGATGAGATAAAAGATTATTTTAATAAAAAATATGGTGAAGGCAGTGTTACTGCTTTGTCAAGTGATCAAATTCTTGAAAGAGTTAATTCTCTGCTTAGTATAATAACTTTATTTATTGCTAGTTTAGCAGGAATTAGTTTAATTGTTGGAGGAGTTGGAATAATGAACGCAATGATAACTTCTGTTCTTGAACGAACAAAAGAAATTGGTTTGTATAAAGCTCTTGGAGCAAGCAATAACAAAATTTTGACAATTTTTATTTTAGAATCAGCATTCATTGGCTTACTTGGCGGAGCAATTGGAACATTACTTGGTTTTGGTTTAGCTGAACTTATTGCAATAATTGGTACTGATTTAGGATATTCATTAGTTGCAGTTAAAAGTATTGAAATTATTGCACTTGGTTTAGGTTTTAGTATTATTGTTGGAGTAGTGAGTGGGTTTTATCCTGCTCTTCGCGCTGCGAGACTTGATCCTGTTGAGGCGTTAAGATATGAATAGTCAATTAAAACAATACTTTGAGTATAAATTAAAATTTTTGGGGTTGAAATTAAAATGGCTTTAGAATTAGTTGCTCAATCTCTTTTTAATCTTAGAAAAGAAGGTGCAAGAACTTTTCTTACTTTAATTGGAATTGTTATTGGAATTGCTGCTATCGTTTCACTTCTTTCAATAGGAACTGGTTTAGGAGTTACTTTTGCAGAACAATTTGAAGGACTTGGAAGTAATTCTGTTTTTGCTTCGCCAGGAAATGCGTTTAGTACACAACAATCTTCAAGTTTAAAAATTTCTCAAACTGATTTAAAACAAATTAGACAAATTTCAAATGTAAAAGAAGTTATTGCAGATTATGCTAGTGCTGGAGCACTTCATTTTGATGGAGAAACAAAAAACACAGTTGTTTTTAGTATTGATGAAGACGGATTTGATTTTTTTAAAGATAATGATTTTGTAACTTTGGTTGAAGGCAGGTGGATTGAACCAAATGAATCAAGTTCAATAATGATTGATCAAACTCTTGCTACTGATACTTTTAATCGTGATTTAAGTTTACGAAAACAAGTTGATATTAGTGGAGAAACTTTCAAAGTTGTTGGAATTATTAAAATGGGGGCGGCTTTTGCTGCAATGGGTGGAGGAAGCGGAGTAATGTTTACTACACTTAAAGGACATAAACGAATAGATCCTAATCTTGAAATTGCTGAACTTATTATAAAAACAAATACTGCTGAAGATGCACCTCAAGTAAAAGATGATGTTACAGAATACTTTGAAGATAAGTATGGTAAAAAAAGTGTTACTGTTTTAACAAGCGACCAAGCAATTGAACAAGTTGGTTCAATTTTAGATTTGTTAACTTTGGTTGTTGCAGGAATTGGAGGAATTAGTTTAATAGTTGGTGGAATTGGTATAATGAATGCTATGATTACTAACGTTCTTGAACGAACAAGTGAAATTGGTTTGTATAAATCTCTTGGAGCAAGCAATAACAAAATTTTGGTAATATTTATTTTAGAGTCAGCATTTATTGGGCTTGTTGGTGGAATAATTGGAATTCTCCTTGGGGCAGGTGCTGCGAATCTAGTTGGTCTTGGAGCAAATCTTTCAGGCCTACCCCTAAAAGCAGTTATTACTCCTGAAATTATTTTAGGAGCACTTGCGTTTTCATTAATAATTGGAATAGCATCCGGAGTTTATCCCGCATACAAAGCTTCTCAAATGGATCCTGTTGTAGCAATTAGAAAAGATTAAATCAAAATTGTGGAAATACTGTAACTAAAACAATTAAATACTTCAAAGCGATATTTTAAATAAATGAAAAAAATATTTATCATATTACTAATACTAATTTCACTTGCAAATTTTGTTTTTGCAACAAACTATTGTAATAATGATATGATTTGTAATAACCTTGAAACAAAATATAATTGCCCAAGTGATTGTGCAAATTTTAGACTTGGAATTGGAGAACCGCTTGTTTGGATGAATGGTAGTTATAATTGGTCAATTGAAAATTCAGTGCAAAAATTAAGTGATTTTAATTCAGAAATACACAGAGTTTGGTTTGATAAACATTCTTGCCTTTCAAGTTATAATACAATTGATCCAACTAAATGCGCAAAATATAAACAAGCAACCCAATTGTTAACAAACAAAGGAATTATTTTAGTTGGTCTTGATGGAACAACAGGGCCTTATTTAACGGGTGTTAATGAGTGGATAAGTGTGCCAAGAAGAGATTTATCCCCTAATTCAAACTATTTAACTTTTTTAAATAAATACCAAGCATCATGGAAAGCATTTTCAGAATATTTTCCTGAAGTAAAGTATTGGGAAGTTGGAAATGAACCAAACATAAATACTTTTTTACATAGTTTTAATGATAGTGAAATTCCATTTGATGAAAAAGTACAAATTGTTGTTGATATGATGTATTATGCAAAAAAAGGAATTAATGAAGGTAACCCAGGCGCATTTGTTTTTATGCATGGTTTAGCATCAGGACATCAAATAAATGAATTTTTAGATAAAATATATTCTGAAATTGCAACTAATTATTGGGGGACAACTAATCCACGTGATTTTTTTGATGGCCTAACCTGGCACCCATATGGAGCACCAAATCCTACTTGGAAGCAAGACCAAATAAATATTTATGCAATTGCAAAACAACATGGTGATGATGGAATCCCAGTATTTTTTTCAGAATATGGATATAGCGATAATTATCACGGAAATCAATCACAAAATGCTACCAATGCAACTCTTGCATTAAACTATTTTGCAAATGATATGCCTTGGCTTTGGGGGCTTACTTGGTTTAGATTATATGATGAACCATTATCGACTTGGGGTGGTGCGAGTGAAAGAGCTTATGGATTAATAACTTCACCTAACAATGGTGAACAAGCAAAACCAATATTAAATTCGTATTTACAATTTGCAAATAATTTAAATTATAATAAATATTCATTTACATTTGTTCCTCAATTAGATGGAAAAGAAATTGGAAAATTTGTTTTATTTAGAAATGATGGTTATTGGTTTATTTCGTGTGAGAATAATTATATTCAAACAAAGTATGGGACGCAAGATGATGTGCCAGTTATGGGGGATTTTGATGGTGATAATAAACAAGACTTAGCAGTTTTTAGGCCTTTTACTCAAGAATGGTACATAAAACAAAGTTCAACTGGTGAACAAATAAAACAAAAATATGGAATGGTTGGCGATTTGCCAACCCCTGGTGATTATGATGGTGACGGAATTACAAACATTGCGGTATTCAGGCCATCAACACAAGACTGGTTTGTGCGCGGGACAAACGGAGGAACAACAAAACAACAATATGGTATGATAAATGATATGCCTTTTCCGGCCGATTATAATGGAGATGGAGTAACAGATTTTGCAGTATTTAGACCAGCAACACAAGAATGGTACTTAAGAATTAATAATGCAACAACCAAATACAAGTATGGAATGATAAATGATATTCCAGTCCCAGCGGATTATGACGGTGATGGTAAAACTGATGTTGCTATTTACAGGCCATATGATCAAACTTGGCATATTAGAAATAGTTCAACTGATCAAACTACTGTAAAAAAATTTGGAACTACACAAGACATTCCAGCTCCAGGCGATTATGATGGTGACGGAATAATTGACATTGGGGTTTATCGACCAAGTACTCTTGAAATTATTTTTAACAAACCAACAAACAACAAAATAAAAATTGAGATTACAACACAAACAAAAGTAACATCTTGTACAACCACACAAACACCAACCCCAATTTGTACTATTGGTGATTGGAGTTCAAGTGATGGTGATTGCCAAAGTAATAATAAATTAACAAGAACTTGGACACAAAGCAA
>CAZVWD010000055.1:0-5154 GCA_964630715.1 uncultured archaeon | reverse complement strand
TTCTTTTTAACAGCTGCTTTTTTCTTAACAACTTTTTTCTTTACTACTTTTTTTGCTGCTTTCTTTTTTACTACCATCTTTTCCACCTCCTTTATTAATTTTAATTGAAATGATTAAACTTTTCTTCTATTTAAACTTTTTTATTTTTGATTTTTTTTAAAAACTATTTTTTTTTATTTTTTTAAATTAAATTTTTATTTTTTTAAATTAATTTTAAAATTTTTTTATTTTTTTACAAAAATTAAATTTTATTTTTTAGAATTAGTTTTTATTTGTTAAATTTTATTTTTTTGGTTTTGTTAAAAATAGTTTGTGTTTAAAAAATTATGATGTTTAAACATCATAATCTTCTTCAACATTATGAACAATAATTCCATTTTCAGTTATTTCAAGCGGATGTAAATCTTCAGAATGTTTTGTTGCTCTCATTTTTCTTATGTGTAAAGTTCTATTACTTTGTGTTCCAATTCCCATGTAATGTAAAACAATTACTCCGTCTGCAACAAATTCTTCAACTCCATATTTTCCGATTTTTTTTGATTCAGGGTCAGTTTCTGTTGTTAATAATGTTGTTACTCCAGCCCTAGATAGTAAATAAACTACCTTTAATACTGCTTTTCTAATATCGTGTTCGTTTTCAAAGTTCATTCCAAGCGCAGGTATTGAATCAATTACAACTCTTTTAGCTTTTAATTTTTTTATTGCTTTCATTAATTCAAGTAGTAATTTATCAAGATCAAAACCAGTTGCAGGTAATGAAAATTCTTCGTCACTTGGTATTCCAATTTTTGCAATTGTTCCGTCAAGTATTAATAATTGATTTTCATCTTCAAGTTTTCTTAAGTTCCAACCAAATCTTAACATATCTTCTCTTATTAAATCAGGTCTTTCATCAAGAGTCAAATAAATTCCTGGTTCGTTTTGTTTAGCGCCTTCAATTAGAAATTGAACTGAAAAAATTGTTTTTCCGGTTCCAGTTCCTCCGCTTAAAAGAAAACTTCTTCCTTCTGGAAGTCCACCTTCAATTAAGTTATCAAAGCCTTTTATTCCTGTTGTAATTCTATTCATAACATCACATTCCTTTTTTTAATTAATTTATTTTTTGTTTTTGAATTTTTTATAAATTTTAAATCCTCCAAAAACAATTATTGCTAAAATAATTAAATTAATTATTCCTCCTAATGGATTAATTCCTTGTCTTGCTGCACCATCTTGTGCAGAATATATTTGTACTGGAATTTCAATGGTTGTAGTTTTCATTGTTGCGTCAGTATCTTGGTATTCTAAAGATACGTTTATTGTTCCTGTTGTTGTTTGTAAGTTAGGGTTAATTTTTATTAATGTTTTAAATGAATCCACATCATTTGGTTGAAGAGATCCAATGAATTGTTTTGGTTTATCAATTTCGCCAATATCTGTTTGTATTGTAGCAATGGTGAATTCTGCTTTTCCTGCGCCTTTATTGAATAATTCAAATGTTATTGTTTGTTCTTGGCCAGCAATTAAATCAACTGTTTCTTTTAATGCTAAATCCATTTCTACTTCTCCAGCAATTTTAAATCCAATGTATGATGTTTCAGTTGTTCTTGTTCCTGAACTATTTCTATATGAAACTTTCACAGGTAGAGTGTAATTTTTTAAGTCAGCTTCTCTGTTTACACTAATTTTAATTGTTGAGTTAATCATTTCTTTTGGGTCTAATTTGTCAACATATGCGATTGCTGTTCCAAGAGGAGTAATTTCTCTTTCAACAATTGCGCCAGTAGCAGTTACAGTTCTATCTTCTTGTAGTTCAACTATAACATCATATGCGGTGCTTGTGCCCATATTTTGTAATCCAAAAACAATGTTTTTTTCTTGTCCAGGGATTAATCGACTTTCAGAAATACTAATTACTTTTACAATTGGTTCTTTTCCACTTACAATAATATCTCTATTTACTGTTTTTCCAATTGATTCTTGTTTTGTATTAATTTTTATTGGTAGCGAATAAGTTGTATTTTTTGCACTTGGATCAATATATACTTTGAATGTTGTTAATGTTTTTCCATATTTTTCTATACTTCCTAAATTTTTAGTTGTTTCTTCTTGTACTGTAAAAGGATATTGATCTTCAATACTTACTATTACATCGTCTTTTGTTGAACTGTCCGTATTTTCAATTTGCATTAAAATTGTTATAATGTCTCCAGGTACTGCTGGACTCGGGTCATAATTAAACTGGGAAACAGCAGGTGTTTCTGCCATGGCTCCTGCAAATAAGCAAATTAAAATTATTGTTAATATTAGTATCTTTTTCATATTATCTCCTCATAAAATATATTATCTGCAAAGTATTAAAGGTTTTTGATTACTTTCTTTCAACTCTTTGAACTGAGGATAACTTTTCAAGATTGTCAATTATCCGATTTATTGTGTTGACATTGTTAACTTCCAGTTCGAATGTTGCTTCAACATATCCAGTTTCTTTTATTTTAAAGTCAGTTGAAATAATTCTTGCTTTTCTCTTTTTAATTTCGTTTAAAATTTCTGCAAGCAATCCAATTCTATCTATTGCGATTAATTTTATTTTTGTACTGCCTTTTGGTTGTTCAAAAAATATTTCAATTAGTTGGGTTGGATTTATTGTTTTTAAATTTTCACAATCTCTTTTATGGATAATTATTTTTCTTTTAGTTGTTTTAACGCCAATAACATCTTCTCCTGGCAAGGGCCTGCAACATTCTGCTAGTTTTATTTTTTTAGCGTCTTTTGGTGGGAGAATTTGTTTTTTTGTAATGTTATTTTTTATTCCAAAGTATTTTTTTATTTTGCTTCGTGCTTTTTCACTAACAACAAAATTTATCCAATTTCTTTTAGGTTTAGATTTTTCATTAATAATTATTTCAACATGGTCTAAATTATTTAGTTTTGTGTCAAGAGGCACAAGTTCACCATTAAGTTTTGCTTTCCAAATTCTTTCTCCAATGTCTGAGTGGACTGCAAATGCAAAGTCTAAAATTGTTGATTTTTCAGGAAGTGTAATAACTTCATTTTTTGGTGTGAAAACAAATATTTTTCCATTAGTAATTTTTTTGTTTTTATTTTCTTCTCCAATGCTTGATTGCCACTGGATCAATTGTCGTTCCCAACTTAATGTCTTGTCAAATTCTTTATTTTTCTTAAGTCGTTTATACTCCCAATAGATGCTTGATTCTGTACGTAAATGTTGTTGCCAGGTTCTTATTTGTATTTCAATAACATCTTTTTGTCTAACTATTGCGGTGTGTAAACTCTGATAACCTTCTTTTCCAACGCCTTTTCCTTCTTTTGTTATATAATCATCAAATGCTTGAGGTATGAAATTATATTTAGAATGGATTTCTCCTAAAATTTCATAGCATTCTTTATCTTTATTACAAATAATTCTAATTCCATAAATATCATGCATATCTTTTAGGGGGACCTTTTTATTTTTTTCATAAATTGACAAGAAGTTTTTTGGGCGCCCAAAAACTTGTGAGTTAACTTTATTTTTTAAAAGAGTTTCTATTTCTTTTTTTATTTCATTTATTAGTTGTTCTCTTTCTTCTCTTGTTTTGTTAATAAAGTGTTTTATTTTTTCATATCCTTTAGGATTTTCGAGTTTAAAAGAATAATCTGCCATTTGCCATCCCAAATCAGAAATCCCAAGTTTAATAGTTAATGGATAAAAAATGTTTTTTGAAATATTAATTATAAAGTTATTATCTTGTTGACGCGAATATTTTAAAGAGTCTGTGAGCCACCCCATAAAGATAATAATTGTTCGCAGGTCAGTTGCAATTGATAAAGTTAATGCGCTTAATGTTTCTGGTGAAATTTTTTTATAGTTTTTTTCTAAGATTTCTTTTATGATCATTTCTTCTTTTACAATAATAATAGTTTCTTTTGAAAAATTTGTTTGAATATCTTCAAGTGTTAATGTGCCTTCAAATAATCCTGTTTGTAGTAGGGCAGCAATAATTGTGTTTTGATCAAGATTTTTTTTAATCATGGTATTTGCAATTCGTGTTGCCCGGTTCGTTTGTTCTAAAGAATATCTTTCTTTCACAAGTTCAATTGCGTTTTTAATCTCTTCTGACCATAATATATTTGTATCATTCAAAAGCAAGATTTCCATAAAATAATTAGTATAGAACTTATTTTAAGGAGATAATGAATGTTTCAAAAGGAGGGGTTTTATGAAGAGATTTTTGAATTTAGAATTAGTAAATTTTCCAGAAGTTGATGAGATTGATAATGCGTTAATTGTTCATCAATTTGAGAGATTTTTTGAAAAGGTGAATTTAAGTGGTGATGATAGATTAAAGATTTCTGTTAAAGAATATTCAAAAGGTGGTTTAAAGAAACAACATGAAATAAAGGCGCACTTAGTTTTGAGTGGTGCCGATTTTTCAGCATCTGAAACAAATTGGCAATTAATTAAAACAATCCAGGATGTTTTAAAGAAATTAGAAAAAGAAGTGCTAAAAAGCACTTCTAAATAATTATTTTTTTTTCTTTTTTGCTGCTTTTTTTGTTACTTTCTTTTTAACAACTTTCTTTTTAACAGCTGCTTTTTTCTTAACAACTTTTTTCTTTACTACTTTTTTTGTTACTTTCTTTTTTGCTGTTTTTTTTGCAGGTTTTGTTGTTTTTTTCTTTGCAACAGTAGCTTTTGATGTTGTTTTTTCTTTTAATTCTCGTCTCATTTGTTCAATAAGGTCCTTAACAGACATTTTTTTTTCAAAAACCATTTCAAAGTCCTCCGTTTTAATTTTTTTGTTTATCTTGGGTTTGAACCCCAAATCTTGCAAGAAACAATGTTTTAGTTATATAAAAACTTTCCCATGGCCAAATTTTGAAATTTTTTAATTTTATAATAAGTGGACGCGCCAAAAAATGGATTTCTAGTCAATACATTTGTTTCGTAACCTAAACTCCATCCCGCGAACCTTCAGCGCTCAAGCATAAAACTACCGTTGCTCTGTTCCCAGTCTGGCGGGGTTCATTTTGTGTTTGGGCCTGTAAGGACAGGACTTCGACGTTTAAATTACGGCAAATGCACTAACATTAAAACCTCTTTTTTGGCTTTGACTCCAGCATAAAGCGGATTTCTGGTAACAAGCCACCGCTAGCGGCCCAGTCTAGTCC
>CAZVWD010000054.1:0-5203 GCA_964630715.1 uncultured archaeon | reverse complement strand
TCACAGTGGAAACCTCCATTCAAAAAAGAAATAACTGATGAAGTTTTTGATGTTGAAGAAGGCGAACATTTTGACAGAATCACTGGAAATGGAAATGATGAAAATGTATACAAACTCATCAAATCGGAAAGCGGAAGTGCTAAAGTAGAATATTCAAAATTATTTACTCTTAAAACAGGAAATCCAGGAAGTTACATTTTACATTTAGCAAAAGACGAAACTGTTGACATGACTTATCTTTGGGGCGAAGATGGTGTTACTAAGAAAATAACTTTCAAAGGAACAACAATCTAATTAATTCAAAAAATGAAAAAATCAATACCCTTATAAATATAATATGAACTTAGTTTCATATGAACTATCCTTATAAATGCTTAAATGTTCTTGGAAATGAACTTCGAATCAACATAATAAACAAACTACAAAAAAAAGATCAGACTGTGGCAGAATTAGTTATTTCGCTTGGCGAAGAACAAAGTAAAATTAGCCACTCATTAAAACAATTACGAGAATGTAATTTTGTTGATTATAAACAAGATGGAAAAGAAAGATTTTATTTTTTAAAAAGCGAAATTTTCAAAAAAGACAAAGGAAATTTATTTGAATTAATAGACAAACATGTGCAAAAATACTGTAAAGAAAAAGATATAACTAAAAAATAAATAATTTTGGTGAAAAATATGAAAACAATATATATTGACAATAGTGCAACCACCCCTGTGCGTAAAGAAGTTTTAAATGAAGCATTACCTTATTTTAGTAAAATTTATGGAAACCCAAGTTCATTTCATCAGACAGGACTTATTGCAAAACAAGCAATAAACAAATCACGAAAAACGATTGGTAAAATATTAAATTGCAACGAAAATGAAATTATTTTTACAGGAAGCGGAACAGAAAGTATTAATTTAGCAATTAAAGGAATCGCATTTAGAGAATTATTAAAAAATAACGGGCTCGCCAAAGGACATTTTATCACACAAAAAACAGAACATGACGCCGTTCTTGAAAGTTTTGAATGGATAAGAAAACTTGGTTTTGATGTAAGTTATATTAATGTTGATAAAAATGGATTAGTTAATCTTAACGAACTTAAACAAACAATTCGCAGTGACACTTTACTCGTAAGTATTATGTATGCCAATAATGAAGTTGGAACTATTCAACCATTGCAACAAATTTCAAAAATATGCCATGCCAAAAACACATTATTTCACACTGATGCTTGTCAGGGTGCAGAATACTTAAACCTTGATGTAAAAAAACTTGGTGTTGATATGCTCACACTAAATGGAAGCAAAATTTATGCTTTCAAAGGAAGCGGGTTATTATATTTAAAAAATGGAATTAAAATCGAACCTTTAATTCATGGCGGAGGGCATGAAAATAAAATGCGCGCAGGAACTGAAAATACTCCTGCAATTGTTGCTATTGCAAAAGCACTCAAACTTGCTAAGGAAGAAAAACAAAAAGAAACTTTACGTCTTACAAAACTACGAGATTACATGATTAAAAAAATACAAAAAGAAATTCCTAAAACAAAATTAAACGGACACCCTACCAAAAGACTTCCAAACAACATTAATTTTTCGTTTTATGGAATAGAAGGAGAATCATTACTTTTAATGTTAAATGAAAAAGGAGTTCGAGTTTCAACAGGAAGTGCTTGCTCATCACAATCACTTGATCCAAGCCACGTTTTAATGGCAATGGGTTTAGACCATGGACTTGCACACAGCAGTACAAGATTTTCACTTGGAAAATACACTACAAAAAAAGATATTGATTATACACTTACTGAACTCAAAAAAATTGTTAAAAAATTAAGGGCAATTAGCCCTGTATGGGAGGAATAAAATATGCAAATTGAAGGAGAAAATTGGTTTTATTCGGACATTGTTAAAAAACATTTTTTAGCTCCACAAAATATTGTGAAAGATAAAAAAACAATTAAAGATTTTGATGGGTATGGTCAAGTTGGAAATATGAAATGTGGAGACATAATGGAAATGTGGATAAAAATTCAAAATGATAAAATTATTGATTGTAAATGGAGAACGTTTGGTTGTGCTAGTGCAATTGCTTCAACAAGCATGCTTAGTGTAATGGTTTCTGAAAGAGGCGGAATGAAAATTAAAAAAGCCCTAAAAATTACTGCGCAAGATATAACAAAAAGACTCAAAGGACTCCCTACAATTAAGATACATTGTTCGGTTATGGGCGACCAAGCACTAAAATATGCGATTTGGGATTACAAAACAAAAAACAAACGCGATGATATTATAATGGATCAACCAAAAAAAATCAAATAATTCTAACAAAACAAATATAATTAATTAAGACAATATTTTTATATGCCTATTACAAAAAGAAAAACAAAACCAATGCTCTCACAAAGACAAAGAGAATTAAACAAACAAAGAGAACATGCACTCAGTGCAAGTGAAAGAGCAAGTAACGATACTTATTTATACCGAAAAATTGCTGACTTGCGAAGCGCAATATTTTCAAGAAGAGTTCTTTCTGTAAAATTTAAAAGAATTTTATTTGCCCTTGGAAACGCAAAACGATTCGGCAATAAAAAAAGAATTCAGATGTTAGAAGATGAAGCAGCACACACTGAATCAGACTTTAAAATACAAGATGATAAAGTTAGGGAACAAGAAGCTGAACTGCAATATTTAACTCGAAAAAATAAAAAATCAATAAAAAATGGAAGACAAATAAAATTCGAATTACAAAAAAAAATTAATAAACTGGAAGAACAACTTCAAAAACTCACAGAAGAAATTTATGAAATTGGAGAAGATGGATTTCCAATACCACGGACGCTAATATTAAAACAAATTGAAATGACTGAATTAAATATTGAACTTGCAAAGCAAAGAATAAGATTAATAAAATTCACATCAAATGATCTAAGAGATATTTTGGAACATCAAGAAGTAATAAATCAAGACCAAGCACAATTACAGCGATTAAAACATGATTTAAAACAATATGAGTAAAATAACTAATTTTTTAAAGTAAAATGACCATAATTTAATCATGGAACTAGTACAATACATTGTAATGAATACTTCACTTGGAATGGATAAGGGCAAACTTGTTGCACAAGGAGCACACGCTGCGGTTAGTGTGATTGATAAAATTGATAATAAAACACTTAGCGAATGGAAAAATAGTGGAATGAAAAAAATTGTTCTCAAAGTTAATTCTGACAAAGACCTGATTGCAAAATTTCAAGAAATAAAAGATGCTAAATTACCCGCGATTTTAATAAGTGACGCGGGACGAACACAAATACCGGCTGGAAGCAAAACTGCTTTTGCATGTGGACCAATTGACGAAAAAGATGGTCAAAAACATTTTAGTGAATTAAAATTACTTTAATTTTATGCAAAAACAAATACAAACGGGTCTAAGTGATTAACATGGTAGGATTCATAAAACAAATTCATACACTTATTAACGAGTCAGATATTATTCTTGAAATACTTGATGCAAGATTCCCCCAAAAAACAAGAAATAAACAAATTGAAGACATTATTATTTCAAAAGAAAAAAAACTAATTTTAATAATAAATAAATCTGACCTTGTAACAAAAAAAGAAATTAACCAAGCAAAAAAAGATTTAATAAATAATACAAATACTCGTGTTGTTTTTGTTAGTGCTAAAGATAAAAATGGAATAAAATTACTCAAAAGAGAAATAAATATTGCAAAAGGAAATCAAAAAGATATTGTGATTGGATTACTTGGATATCCGAACGCAGGAAAAAGCACTTTAATTAATGGACTTAGTGGAAGAGGCAAAGGAAAAGTGCGAACCTCAAGTAAAGCAGGATACACTCGCGGGCTACAAAGAATAAAAATTAACGAAGGAATTTATCTAATTGACGCACCAGGAATTATTCCTTATGAAGAACGCGACGAATTTGAATTATTTTTAGTGGGTGCACGAAATGCAAATCAATTAAATGATATTGAAGGAGTTGCACTAAAACTAATACAAGAAATAGGCGACAAAATAAAAGCCAAATATGGTGTTACTGGAAACGATGAAGATGAAATTTTAGAAGCGATTGGAGAACAAAAAAGATTTTTAAAAACCGGTGGAAAAATCGACGAATCAAAAACCGCAAGATTTATTCTTGAACAATATGAACGAAACGAATTTTAAAATACAAAAGGCGAAAATTAAATGCGACAATACACTAAAACAGGCGAAAAAAGATTTTCCATATTAAGCAGAAAAGGCTTTTATACTCGACCAATTTTAGTACATACTACCCTTCAAAGCGCTAAAAAAAGATTTACTTTAGCCGGCAAAGTTTTAAAACCACATAAACCAATTATGACAAAAGAAAACGCACTAGTTGCAAAAAAAGAAATATTAGATTATGTAAATGCATTAACAGAAGCTGGAATTAATGTTTATCCAACTCAGGTAAAATTAATCCCAACAAAAATTAAAGGAAAATTACAATTAAATTTTATACAAGATTTAATTCCAAAAAATCAAATTCTTTTTGAATATTTAAAACATTGCGATGAAAAACAAGCAATAACTACTTTTGAAAAAGCATTAAATATTTTTGAAAAAATAGAAAAATATAATCAAGGAAAAACAAAAATTGGTATTGACTCATCAGTATTAAATTTAGCAATTATTAATGGCGAAATTTCCCTAATTGACATATATCCCGCATACATTAAAAATAATTTTAAATTAACTCCGAAAGAGGCAATTAGAGAAGTAAGATCACCAACAATTAGATTTTTAACAAAATTAATGCCAAAAACTGCAACAGCAATTGCCCAAAAAAGAATTGATAATAGATTTAACACAAACTCAAGGAAAAAAAGTTTACTTAAACATTTCATAAAAATTCGGCCTAATTTAAAAACCGAATTTGAAACAATACTTTCACAAAATTAATCAAATTACTTAAAATCACTAATCAATTTATTCAAAACCACTAATCAATTCTAATCAATTTATTCAAAACCACTAATCAATTCTAATCAATTTATTCAAAACCACTAATCAATTCTAATCAAGTTGCTTAAATTCACTAATCAATTGTTTTAATTTAACTTTTTTACTAAATGATTTTTCTACTTCAAGACGTAAAGTCAGTTCTCGAATAATTTCTTCATTTAAAAGTCTCATAAAATAACTATAAAAAAGAAACTTTA
>CAZVWD010000053.1:0-5212 GCA_964630715.1 uncultured archaeon | reverse complement strand
CGAGATCAAGTACTTTTAATATTTGCAAAGCACTTTTTGCTGGCAAGTGATCAAGCACTGTTCCATTTTCAATTGGTTTTACTTTTCTTTCAATCATTTTTTCACCCCCATGAAAAAATTAATAAAAAAAATACAAGATTTTTCTGTATTCATTTAGATTCCTCCAAAAAATAATTAAGCAAAGCTTCTCGAACATAAAGTCCATTTTGTGCTTGTGCAAAATAAATTGCTTCTTTATGTTTATCAAGATTTGTTGAAATTTCATTCACTCTTGGTAAAGGATGCATTATTCGAAAAGTATCTTTAGTTTCTTCTAAAATTTCTTCACCAATAATAAATGCATTTTTGACTTTTTCATATTCTTCATCATCTGGAAATCTTTCTTTTTGAATTCGAGTAACATAAAGCACATCAAGTTCGCTTAAACAATCAAGTTCATGTTTTTGAACAAATTTAATATTGTTTAATTTTTTGAGTAACTCTTTTGGAAATTCTAGTTGTGGTGGAGAAATTAAATAAAGTGTAATATTTTCAAATTTATTTAATGCCTCTGCAAGCGAATGAACTGTTCTACCATATTTTAAGTCTCCAAGAATTGCAATATTAAGTCCATCAATTTTACCAAACTCTTCATTAATAGTAAACAAATCAAGTAATGTTTGAGTTGGATGTTGATTACTTCCATCTCCTGCATTAATTACTGGTTTTGTTGTAACTTCACTTGCTCTTTTTGCAGCACCTTCAATATAGTGTCTCATTACAATACAATCTGCATATTTTTCAATGGTTGAAATTGTATCACTTAAAGATTCTCCTTTTTTTGTTGAGCTAACACTTGCATCACTAAACCCAATCACTTTTCCACCCAAATTTTGTATTGCGGTTTCAAAGCTAAGTCTTGTTCGAGTGCTTGGCTCAAAAAACAATGATGCCACAACTTTATTTTCTATTAATTTTGATTTATCTGTTTTAGATAATTCTTTCATTTTTTTTGATTCTTCTAAAACAAATTCAATTTGTTTCCTTGAAAGATCACTTATACTTATTAAATTACTAAAATTAGTTTCATTAGGTGTCTTGTTCAAATAACCCACACTAATTACACACACGCTTATATTTATAGTTTTCTCTTGTGAGGGTTTTTTTGAAAAATTCACATAAAAGAAAACCTTTTTTAATCAAAGTAGATTAATGGTATTATGGATAAAGTAAAGATAAATTATATTGTTGATATTTTAATTTTGATTGCGTTTATTGTTGTGGCAATTACAGGTATTATAAAATGGCCTGGTTTAGGATTGCATAAATTTTTTAATTTAGTAATGCTTTCTTTTGTGCATGACTGGAGTGGTTTAATAGCAACTGTGCTAGCTTTTTTTCACGTGGTATTAAATTGGAATTTTATGGTGTGTATGACTAAAAAATATTTGAAAGGGAGTGGGAAAAAATGTTAAAAAAATTAATTTATTTAATTGTATTATTTAGTGTGTTTGGGTTAATGTTTGGTTGTATTAATTCAAATGATTTGAATGGTCTTGATGCATCTGTTCAAGAAAATATTGTTGGTCAAGGTAATGGTTTTAATGCAACAGGGGTTACTCATGAAGAAGCAAGTGTTATGGATTTTCCTTTTGAAGAAATTAGTGGTGCTGAATTAATTGCTTTAGAAGATACTTTGTTTGATGAGTTTAAAGCTCAAAAAACATATGAATTTGTTTTAAATAAATTTGGCCAAGTAAATCCTTTTGTAAATATTGTTAATGCTGAACAAAGTCATTATAATGAAATAAAAGCAATTTATGAAAAATATGATTTAAATGTTCCTGTGTTTGTTAATGATTTTAATTTTGAAATAAATTCGGTTTTAGAAGCATGTGAATTAGCGGTGACTGCTGAAGAAGAAAATATTGCACTTTATGAAAGTAAGTTTAGTTCTGTTGATAATCAAGACATTATTTCAGTGTTTACTAATTTGATGTTGGCTTCAAAAGATAAACACTTGCCTGCTTTTCAAAGGTGTGTTGCAAGAGAAAGTTAGGTGGTTTGTATGAAAAAATTGTTTTTAGTATTAATTAGTTTAATTTTTATTAGTTTGATTTTTGGGTGTACTCAAACAGAGGTTGGTGCTGGGGAAGAAGGTGCTGATTCAGTTGGTGTTAGTGACAACCCCTATTCTGGAACTTGTCCTAAAGGAAAAGTGGATGAACTTTGTACTGGGGAATGTGGTAATTTTATTGACCTTGATGGTGATGGTTATTGTGATAGGTCACAATAATAAAAAAATGATTTTATAATCATAATAAATGATTTTATAAAAATACAAATGCTTTTCTTAATAACAAAAATAATTTTACAATAATAAAAAATATATTTAAATAATTAAAAATATTTTTTCTTTTTAAAAAATATTAGCATTGTTCCAGCAACGACAATCATTATGCCCCAAACAATAAGGTATCCATATGGGTGAAGTAATTCAGGCATATTAAATGGTGAACTTGTGTCAAAATTCATTCCATACACTCCTGCAATAAAAGTTAGTGGAATAAATATTGCTGCAAAAACAGTTAGAACTTTCATTACTTCGTTCATTTTATTACTAATGCTTGAAAGGTAAATATCGTGCATTCCTGAAAGTAAATCTCTTGATGTTTCAATTGAGTCCATTACTTGTACGGTGTGGTCATAAATGTTTCTTAAATAAGGTAGTGTTTCTTGTTTTATTATTCTTGATTCATCTTTTTGCATTGAATTAATTAATTCTCGCAGTGGCCAAACTGATTTTCGCAGGTATACCATTTCTTTTTTCATAGAATTTATTTTTTGTAGACTTTGGGTTTGTGGGTTTTTTAAAATTTCAGTTTCCATGTCTTCAATTTTATCCCCTATTTTTTCAACAATTGTAAAATAATTATCGATAATTGAATCTATTATGGAATATGCTAAATAATCTGAATTTGCTTTTCTTATTCTCCCTTTGTTTTCTTTTAGTCGTTTTCTAATTTCATCAAAAACATCTCCTTCTTTTTGTTGAAATGTTAAAACATAGTTTTTTCCAAGAATAATGCTTACTTGCTCTGAAACCATTTTACTTTTGTCAAAATAAATCATTCTTAAAACAATAAATAAATAGTTTTCATAATCTTCGAATTTTGGTCTTTGTACTGTGTGTTCAATATCTTCTAAAACTAGGGGGTGTAAATTAAATATACTTCCAATTTTTTTTATACTTTCTTTATCTTTAACACTATCAATATTCACCCATGTAATTGACTTTTTTTTATGAAAATTTGATATTTCTTCAAAGCTAGGGTTTATTTTTTCATTATGGTTTGATTGATTGTAATCAATAAGGGTTATTTTTGCTTTGTTTTTTAGGTCTTTTGTAAGGTGTATTTTGTTAACCATGATATTAACAGTGTTTTCTTGTTTATCTTCTTTTCGATTTTTATGATTTTTCACATATTAGCTTAAATATAAGTTCAAGTATTATTAGTGTAGTGATGTGGCAGTATTTTACTGTGGCGGAAACTTGTTGAAAAAATTATCTAACCAGTTTTTGGGGATGAATTTTTGCATAGAGCAACTGATTCTAGAAAATATTGATTCTGTCTTAAAAAAGGGGGAATCTTTATAATAGCAGACAAAGCAAAGAAACCAGCTAAAAAATAGATTGCATTCGTTAGAATGTAGTTTAAAATAAAAATTAATTTTGGGGCATTAATTTGCCCCTAATTTTTCAAGGTGAGAAAATGGAAAATATGTATGTGTTAAAATTAACTGATGGAATGAATGTTGTTGAAGAATTAAAAAAATTTGTTCAATCTGAAAGTATTGAATATGGTTTACTTGTTAGTGTGAGCGGGTCAATAAAAGACTTTGAATTAGTTTCCACTGAACCAAAAGGTGGAATGTCAAGAAATTTATTTAGACAAGCTTATGAGATAAACTCTATAAGTGGAAAAGTAACTTTTGTAAATAATCGCGCGGAATTTAATATTAGAATTAGTGTTTCTGATACTGGGTTTAGTTCTCAAGCTGGGCAATTAATAAAAGGCAGTGTTTCAGGGATGCTTGAGCTTGGAATAAGAAAAGTTAATACTAAAAATATAATTGGTGCTTAGTGGCACCATTTATACTACTAATTTTAATTATCTTTTTTTTAGGTTATCATTAAATCTTTAAAGTTTTTTTAAATAATTTTATTGGGATCTTATTTTAGATTTAAAATAGTTCCATTTTTTCCTTGGAATATATTATTTAGTAAATTATTTTGATTTCCATTGGCAATTATTGTTTTTGTTCTTGAATTTGATGCTATTTGTGCTGAGCGTATTTTTGATTGCATTCCGCCTGTTCCAAGGGTTGATTTTTCATCATAAATTAGGTTATTAAGTTCTTCAAAACTTTGTGAATATTTTAATACTTCTTTATTTTTGTTTTTATAAATTCCATCTACATTTGTAAGTAATATTTGTAAATCTGCATTAATTAAATTGCAAATTCTCGCTGATAGTAAGTCATTATCTCCAAAAGTGTTGTGTAATTTTGCAATCCCATCATTTTCATTGATTATTGTTATGATTTTTGATTCGATTGAATTATTTAATAAGTCTTTAATGTGTTCTTGTTCTTCTAGGAAGTGATTTTTTGTTAAAAGAAGTTGGGAAACATTTAAGTTTACTTTTTCAAAACAATGTTCGTATTGGTGCATCATTTTGCTTTGTCCAATTGTTGCAAGTAAACACTTATTTTCACTTTTTAAAACATTTTTTCCTATTCCAACAGCCCCGCTTGAAACAATAACAAATTCTTTGCCTTGTTTTTGAAAATATGCTATTTCTTTTGCAAGTTCTTCAATTAAATAATGGTTAAATTCACCATTATTTGTCAAGGTATTTGTGCCAATTTTAATTACAATTCTTTTTGCTTGTTTAATTTCCTTTTTGACTAGGAAGTAAATCCCTTCTCATTAGTAATTCCCCCTAGTTTGAGTAAAGTTTGTTTTGAATAAATTGGTTTTGCAATTTGAAAAATTAGTTATAATATTCGTAAATTTAGTATGATTGACTAGGAAGTAAATCCCTTCTTAAAAATGCGAAATTCATAATGTATTATTGATTGATTTAGTATTTATTTGTTTTGTTTCTAATTTTATTAATGATTTTATTTTTAAGGAGTTGAATTGAAATGGAAGAAACATTAAAGAATT
>CAZVWD010000052.1:2172-5226 GCA_964630715.1 uncultured archaeon | reverse complement strand
GCGAAGAAGAATTTTTTGCAAGCGGGCACAGAGCTTGTGCAGGGTGTGGAGAAGCATTAGCATTAAGACACATTTTAAAGACGGCAGGAAAAGACACTATTGTTGCACAAGCAACAGGTTGTATGGAAGTAGTTTCAACACCATACCCACAAACTTCTTGGGAAGTTCCATTTGTGCACTGTGGATTTCAAAATGCGCCAGCAGTAGCTAGTGGAATAAGAGCAGCACTAAACATTCAGGGAAAAAAAGAAACAAATGTTATTGCAATGGGTGGAGACGGAGCAATGTTTGACATTGGATTTGGAGCACTTAGTGGAGCAATAGAACGAGGACACAAGATATTGTATATTGTTACCGACAACGAAGCTTACATGAATTGTTTAGCACTAGATTCATTGATTATGACAAAAACTGGGTTGAAAAGAATTGTTGATATTGAAATTGGCGATGAAGTTTATGCATTTGCTCAAAAAACAGGAAAACTTGTTTTGAAAAAATGCACTGGTGTGTTTGATAATGGAGTAAAACA
Organism: uncultured archaeon; assembly: GCA_964630715.1. GTDB lineage: Archaea > Iainarchaeota > Iainarchaeia > Iainarchaeales > JAAZKV01 > JABIDZ01. Next base: position 4,697 of record CAZVWD010000052.1, on the reverse strand, counting down.
AGTATATGAAATTGATACTGGATCACAAACAATAAAAGCAACTGGAAATCACCCGTTTTTAATTTTGGAAAGAAATGGGCGAGGAAAGGAAAGTAAATTAATTTGGAAAAATGTTGAAGATTTAAGCGTGGGTGATGAAATTGTTACTTTAAAAGAAGGAATTGAAGGTAAATCATTCAAATTTAATAAAGTTCAATTAGTAAAAAAAGGTGATTATAAAGTAAATAAAATTCGAGAAGTTAATATTCCAACAAAGTCTTCAAAAGATTTGATGAAGTTACTAGGGTTATATGTTGGTGATGGTTGGACAAGAATTGAAAAAGCAGAACTGGGGTTTTCAGTTCCACAAGGAAACAGAGCAAGAAAACCAGTAAAACAATTACTAAAAAAAGTTTTCAAAATGGAAGCGAATAGAGAAACACCAGAAGAAGTTTATTTAGATTCAATTAATGCTACTAAATTTATTGATTCCCTTGGTTTTGGTAAAGGTGCAAAAAATAAAATTGTTCCAGAATGGGTATTTACTTTACCAAAAGAAGAAAAAAAAGCATTTGTTGAAGGATTGTTATTATCAGACGGGCATAAAGTTGGAGGATCATTTAGATATGTTTCCTCAAGCAAAGAATTACTAAGAACTTTACGATTACTACTTCAAACAATTGACATAAGAGTTGGTAAAATACATCAACAAACAAAAAAGAAAGGAACAATTGTTGTAGGTAAGAAACTTAAAAAAGACTCAACATATGGGTATATTGCATTTAGTTTTAAAAAAGGAGCAAAAGCAGAATATTCTTCACAATATAAATACTCAAATTTCTTACATGGGAATAAAAACTTTGAAATGCGAAAAATAGTTTCAAAAAAAGTAAGAGCTTTAGAACCAACTCTTGATTTAAGGGTTGAAGGAGAACATAATTTTGTTGCAAACGGAATAGTTGTTCACAACACAGGAATACAAAGAAGTGGAGCAACATTTCCGTACGCAAACACTACAACTTCACCAGCAGGAAAAGTTATGCCTGGAAAACAACAACCAAAAAAACCCTTGCCTTTTATTGTAGCAGCACATGGAATAGAATATGTTGCAACAGCAAATGTTTCTAACATAATAGACTTAACAAACAAAGTAAAAAAAGCTCTTGCAGTAGATGGGCCAAGCTTTTTACACGTTTTAGTTCCTTGTACTCCGGGATGGAAAATTGATGCAAGTTCAACAATAACTGTTGCAAGAAAAGCAGTTGATACTTGGGTTGCGCCAATATATGAAATAGAAAAAGGGATATTAAAATTAAATCAAAAACCTGTTGCAAAACCTGTTGAAGAATACTTAATGATGCAAGGAAGATTCAAACATGTTATTCCTGAACATGTTTTAAAAATACAAGAATATGTTGACGCAAGAAAAAAATTCCTTGAAGAAAACGATGGAAAACAAGTGTTTGATTTACTTTATTAAAAAGCTTTAAGCTTTTTTAAAACTTTTTCAATTCGTTTAACAGCTAACTTGTTTTTCTGAGATTTAAATTTTACAAGTCTTGATTTAATCTCTTTAATACTTGCAAGTCTAATTTTTTTATCATCAATAATTGCGCTAGCAACAGCATTAAGTCCCATGTCAGTTGGAGAATTATATTTTTGCATAAAATTGTTTTTAGAACAAAGCTTTGTAATAATTTTTTTAAGAACAGGAAAAGCATTTATATCTCGATTATAGTTTACTGCAATTTTTTTGTAAGTTTTTTTATAAAACGGATCAATTTCTAAATAATCTCCAATATCAGCAGTAGCCGCCTCGTAAGCTAAATTAACCTCGTGAGTTATTGGTAAATTCCAAACAGGAAAAGTTTCTATTTTTGCATAACCTGCATTCTTTTTTTCATTTTCAAGATGATAAATTTGTGTCAAACAAAAAAACATTTTTCCATTATTAGCTCCAGCACCAGTAACTACAACAATTTTTTTATTATTTTTCAAAAAAGGTTGATCAATAAACCCGTTTTTTCCAAAAGCTTTTTTTAAATTTGGATAACCTTTGATAAAAGTAGTAACAACAATTTCATAATTTAATTTATCTATTCTTTCAATAAAATTTAGTGCTTTTTCTTGTCCAGAAAAAAAAGTAATTGCAACTCCAATAATGTCAAGTTCTTTTGAAAGTTTTTTTATTTCACTAATTGCAGTTTTTGCAAGGGTTGTTTTAGTATTTCCCCAATTTTCGTTTTTTTGCAGTTCAATAGCATTAACACAATAAACAACACCTACTTTTTTACCAAAACTCTTAATTAAATTTAATTTATTTTTCTTATTGTATCCTGGTAAAACACGAGAAGCATGATTATCTATTAGTAAATGCCCACCAATTTCAAGATAAAGTTTATTAAATTGTTTAGCTCTATCTAAAACAAGTTTTTTCTCAGCTTTTAAGTAAATTTCATTATCAAAAGCATGTTTACTAACCATAATAGAAAAAGAATTCTTTAATTAATAATTCTTTTCTTTTAACAATTAGTTATTTTAACTTT
>CAZVWD010000052.1:0-2072 GCA_964630715.1 uncultured archaeon | reverse complement strand
TGTTGCACAAAAATTGGATATTGTTACTAAAGAAATAACTGATTTAAGAGAAAGAAATCAATATGGTGTATTAAGTGGATTAACAAAAAAGCAAGCTTTAGAAAAATTTCCTGACGAAATAAAAAAATTAAAAGTTCATCCTTACAAAAATTATGTTACTGATTCAGAAAGTTATGACGAATTTGTCCCAAGAATAATAAATATATTTGAAGAAATAATAAATAGTAAAAAACATGAAGTAATTGCAATAATAACTCATGGTGGGCCAATAAAAGCAATATTTAGGGAATTTTTACAACTTGGTGAATTCAAAAAACTTGGTGATTGTGCAATAATAGAAATTGAAAAAGATGAGCATTCTTTTGCAGTACTTTCACTTGATAACGCTGAACTAATTTTTAATTAAGTTAAACAATTTTTTTTATCTTGAAAAATGTTTAAATAAGTTTTACATATTTGTAGATAAATAAATTATTATTGCTCCAATTAATGAAACAACTACTGCGCCAGTAATTATATCTAGGTTTATTTGATTTGTAATATTCACTAAAACAAGAACGAATGCGAGAATCAAATTGATTATTCCAAAAACCATTAATAAATTTCTTGCGATTGATCTTCTTAATTTAATTCCTTTTAATTTTGTCTCGGTTAAATCTCGCTGAATAGTATCAATCATTTTTTTATTTTCTTTTGAATCTAAAAACACATCTTCATTTAATTTCGCAATTTTTGAAATAGTGTCATTAACATTTTTTTGGAAGTTTTCTTGGTCTGTAGCAAGTTTTAATTTATGTTTTAAAAATTCTTTTTCAAGATTTACTTCAACATTTTTTTGTTGTTCTTTTAATAATTTATTAACAAACACATTTGCTCTTTTTTCAATCTCATTTTGTTTTTTTGCAACTTCACGATCAACAATTTTGTTAATTTCAGATTGAAGTAATGTAAATGTATCTGCTTGTGCAATTAAAAGTAATCTTTTTGCCTGTTCTCTTGAAACATTCAATGATTCTAAAGTTTTGATAATAGTTTCTTCAGGTTCATTATTTTGAACCATTGTCTGAATTATTTGTATAATACTTGTGTTTTCAGTCATTGTGATTCCTCATTAAACTCATCAATCTTTTTTTCAAGGCCATTTTTTATTTTTTCTTTTTCTGCTAGTGGGACAACTAATACTATTGGAAGTTGCCGTTTAGCAGTAACTAAGTAAATACCACCATCTAGTATAAATTCTTTGCCTGTTTGACTTTCTAAAGAAGTTTCAATTATTTGCTCATTTGAATTCATTAAATTTGAAATAGTAATGTTATTAATGGGGTGATTTGTTAAATTAACAATTCCTGGCTTATCAAGTAATGGCACTATGCCGGGCTGGAAAAATAATAATGTGCAAAATAATAATGTAAAAATAATAATTGTATTTTTTAAAGCTGTTTTGGTCTTATCTTTACCAAATTGCTTATTGTATCTATCAATAACTACTTGTGATATTTTTATCTCGGATTTGTTTTTTTGAATTTGTTTTAGTTGTTTAATATTTGAGTTCAGTTTTGTATTAGTTTCTTTAACAGCTTGTGTTTTTTGAATAGATTTTTCTTTTAAATCAGGCAATTCTAATTTTTCAATACTCATATACTAATTATTAATCTTAATAATAAAAATCTTTGTTTTAATGGATTTATTCATTGTTTAAGCAATCTCTGAACCCGTTCAAATGGCAATTCATTATTTTCACAAAGCAAAACAATTTTTTCTTTATGTTCTTTAAGACCTTTCCAATCAACAACAATTTCAGTAGCTCTTGATTTTTCAATCATTTGGGAAAGCATAGATTCGTCTAAATAGGTAAGTGCATATTGTGGACAAATATGCCCAAAAGAATAATTTTTTCGTAGAGTAAGTTTTGTAAAATCAGGCGCATAATGTCCCCCGCCAATCCCAATAACAATTTTGTCATTATTTTCTTTTAGGGTATAAGCAATAATTGTTTTAGCGATTATTTTAGCAGAATCAATATTATCCCATTCATTTTTACTACTTCCAAGTTCAATAAAACAAATGTTTTT
>CAZVWD010000051.1:0-5519 GCA_964630715.1 uncultured archaeon | reverse complement strand
ATTGGATATGCTAAACAAGCCAACCCAGTTTTTGAAGTTGGAGAGGCAATATCGGTTTTAGAACATGGCTTATTTTCTTTTGAGCAACTTGAACCAGAAAGACTTGCAGAACTGCCTTTTAATGTAGAAAAAGTAAAAGATACGTTTAGGGCGACTCTTGTTGACATTAAAAAAGATGCTGGAAAATTTGCTAGATTGGACCCAAGTGTTGTCACGTCCTTAAGATTAATTAATAGCAGGATTTTAAGACAGGTTTTAGGAGAAAGAATGACTTTCATCTTTGGAGAAATCTCACTGGAAGCTCAGCACGCGTTCATCCCACAGTTAAATAAAATGATAGAGAGATAGCGGTTATTTTCTAATGTAGTTAGTGCAATTTGTGTAATTAATGTAGAATATACCCCAGCCGGGATTCGAACCCGAGTCACTGCCTAATTCTAAACTTCTTATTTGTTTTTTGAGTGTTGTAAAATTAGTTCTTTTGTTAAAAAATTTGTAAATGTTTTATGATTTTGTTTATTCCCATCAGCTTGTGTTTTCATATAAATGCTTCTTTTCTTTAGTGGAATATTTGTAAATGGGTATTCTTTATCTTGAAGTATATAATTCATTAATAACCGAGCCATTCTTCCGTTACCATCTGCAAATGGGTGGATTGTAGTGAATTTTGTATGAAATTTTGCTGCAAGCTCTACAGGATGAACTAACTTTTGATTTTCGCGATACCAGTCAATCAATTGTTTCATTAACCCTGGCACTTCTTGAGGCGTTGGGAATTCATGCATTGAACCAGTAATATAAACTTGCACTGGGCGGTAAATTCCTTGATATTTTTCATAACCACTAATTTTTTTTAAGAGAATGTAGTGTAGTCTCAAAATCATTTCATCTGTTATTGGCATTCTTTTTTTTAAATAATTATCATATTGTGTGAGGCAGTCATTTAAGTTTATAGCTTCTTGTTCTTCTTTGTTTGTGCCAGTTATTATTTCAGTTCGTTTAAGTTTCTTGAAGTGTTCTTCTTGTTCAACAATTCTTTCTGTTGCAGAATATGTTAAAGTACTTCCCTCTATCGCATTGGATTCTGTTATGAAGGTAATTCTTTCTCTTTTAATAAATTCATTTTTTTGCTTAGGCGTCATTGACTTTAATAGATGTTTTTTGTTTTCTTTAGCTACTTTTAATTTTGTTGCTTGTGCTAATGTAACAAATTCAGTTAAAGGCAAAACTAATACTTCATGTTTCTTTTTTAAACATTTTTTATTCAACTCGCCAAAAGCCTTTAATAAATCTTCATTATTAGGTTTTTTTGAACCAAAATAAATACTTTCTTTTACCCACTTATTTTTAATTTTAAAAGATTCTTCTAAATAAAAATATTCGCCACCTTTAACTTTTCTCTTAACTATTCGACTCATATAATAGTTATCACCGGAACAACTATTTAAATTTAACTCAGTGATAACTTTTTATTTGAAGGTTATCGCCGAATAGAGTTAAACACGAAAACACAGTGATAACTGCTATCATTACAAAAATAAGCCAAAAAAGTAGGGTTCTTACAACCAAAAAGTAAAATACCCCGGCCGGGATTCGAACCCGAGTCACTGCCTAATTCTAAACTTCTTTTAAAATTCATCAAAATTTTACTAGATTTTTTTTAATTCTTTTGATGAAACTTTTTTTAAAAGTTTCTGAGAAGGCAGTATGCTTAACCACTACACTACTGGGGCACGAAAAGATTTGCGTGCGATTTATTCTTGTTACCTTTGGTAGCACTATAAATGAATTTGTGATGCTTAGCTTTTAAAGAGTTTTTGTTAGTGCATAGAGTATGAAAGCCGTGTTAATGGATCTTGATGGAACACTAATTAATTCGGTTCCGCTAATTCTTGAAAGTGTAAGACTTACAATGAAAGAATATGGTTTTCGTGTTTCAAAACAAAAATTACGCGAACTTTCACAATTACACTCACGCGATATTGCGTACTGGTTAATTGATAACAAAAGAAATAATTTTGAACTTGAAGATTTTATAAAAACACGAAGAAATATTTTTTTAGAATTATTAAAAAAAGAAGGGCATCATTGGTTCAAAGATTCAAAATCATTTATTGAAAAAGTTTCTAAAAAATACAAAATAGCTGTTGTTACTGGTTCAAGATGGGTTTTTCTTAATGAAGTTTTTGATGAAGAAATAAAGAAAAAAATAAGTTTTATTGTTACAAGTGATGATGTGTTATACAAAAAGCCAGATGTTGAACCTATTAGAAAAGCAATGCAAAAATTAAAAGTAAAGAGAACTGAAATAGTTTTTATTGGGGATTCAACTCAAGATGCATTAATGTGCAGGCGAGCAAAAGTTGGTTTTATTGGGAAGTCTACTGGTATTAGTACAAAAGTACAACTTGCAAGATTTAAACCAATTTTTATTGGAAAAGATTTCAAGCAAATAGAAAGATTTATTGGACTTGAATAAAGTTTTTTTTGAGTGTGTTTTTTTAAATAATATTTTTGATTTGTTTAAAAATAAATATTTATTGTAATTATTTTTAAAATAAAATTATTAGTTTTTAAAAAATAAAATTATTTTTTCTTGGTTTTTGGTAAAAGTGTTTCATCAATTAAAGATAATTTTTCTTCAAGAAGTGGCATGTTTATCATGGTGTCTTTGCATCCATCGCGAAGAAGTAGGGCAACTTGTGGAACAATTTTTGTGTTTTTTAATAATTCAAATGCTAGTAGTGCTTCATCAAAACAACACACTCCAACACTAGCTTTTGGTTCGTATTGCAGAAGTATTTTTTTTACCATGCTTCCACCAGGAACTATAAACACTTTTTTATAACCTAAATTTTGTGCAAATTGTTCAGCTTTGTCAATTTCGCATGCTCCGCAGTGAGCACAATGAAAACCTTCATCGTCACTAATGGCCTTGCATTTTTCGCTATTTCGAGCACAGTGTGGTAAGAATAAAACGCGTTCACTATAGGGTATTTTTTTAAATTCTGGTTCAAAAACACTATTTCTTAGCTCTATGTGTGTGTATTGTATCATTCTTTCTGACAAACCAAGTTTTTTTCCGATTGAGTCAGCTGTTGTTCCGAAATTATAGTGAACTCCTGAATCAATTGCTTTTCCAATAGCAACACGAATTTTTTGATAAGCATTCATATAAATAATTTAGGTAGGAATAATTAAAATAGAGTTGGGATTTTTTTAAATTAAAAAAAATGTCCTAAAATTTGTGTTTTTTTATTATGTTAATTTATTTTAAATATTTCCTTTGTAGTTAGGAGAATCTTTTGTTATTTTAATATCATGGGGGTGTGATTCTACCATTCCAGCATTAGTTAATCTATCAAATTGTCCTTTTTGTTGTAGTTCTTTAATTGTTGCAGCGCCAACGTAACCCATTCCTCGTTTAAGTCCACCAACGTATTGAACAATTACATCTTTTAGTTTTCCTTTACTAAGTACAATTCCTTCTATTCCTTCAGGCACAAGTTCTGCTTTTCCTGTGTCTTTTTGTCCGTATCTTTCACGAGACCCTTTGTTTTTTTCCATTGCTCCAAGAGAACCCATTCCTCGATAAATTTTTCTTGGTTGTCCATCTAAAAATATTGTTTCTCCAGGAGTTTCTTGCGTCCCAGCAAGCATACTTCCAAGCATTACACAACTAGCTCCCGCAGCAATTGCAATTGTAATGTCTCCAGAATTAGTTAATCCTCCATCAGCACAAATAGGGATATTGTGTTCTTGTGCAATTTTTGCACAATCATAAATAGCTGAAACTTGTGGTCGCCCAATTCCTGCAATTATTCTAGTAGTACAAATTGAACCAGGTCCTTGTCCTACTTTTATTCCGTCAACTCCAGCTTCAATTAATCTTTTAGCAGAGTCTCCAACAGAAATATTTCCAACAACAACATCAACGTTAGGAAACATTTTTTTTATTTCTTTAATAGTTTCATATACAGGTAATGAATCGCCATGTGCTGTGTCAATAACTAAAACATCAACTTGTTCGTCCACAAGTTTTTGTGCGCGCATTATTGCGTCTTTTCCTGTTCCAATTGCTGCTCCAACAATAAGTCTTCCATTTTTATCAGTGTTATATTTTTCAAAACTGTCCTTTACAATTCTTTGAACATCCGAAAAAATATATAATCCTTCAAGTTTATTCTCAGAGTTTACTAGCGGTATAACTTTCTTTTTTTTAGAAATCATTTCTTCATAAGCTTTTGTTAATGTAGTTCCTTTTGGCATTGTTAATAAATTTGAAGTGGGAGTCATAATATCTTTTATTAAAAGATTTTCATCTTTACAAAAATCAAAATCGTTTCCTGTAACGACTCCAACAAGTTTTTCTTCATGACTGAGAACTGGAAAACTTGTAAATGAATATTTTTCTTTGATTTTTTGTAACACAAACGAAATTATTTCATCTTCATAAACACATATTGGTTTTTCTATTAATCCATTTAAATGATATTTTACTTTTGCTACTTGTGAAGCTTGCTGGTCAATAGTCATGTTTTTGTGTATTATTCCAATTCCTCCAAGTTTTGCAAGAGCTATTGCCATTTTACTTTCAGTAACAGTGTCCATTGCAGCACTAACAATTGGGACTTTAAGTTTAACATTTTTTGAAAAAAAAGTTTGTGTATCAACATTATCCGGCATTATTTGAGAATAACCTGTTCTAAGTCGAACATCATTAAAAGTAAGAGCTAAACCTTCTTTTGAGGCATTTTCTAGTAAAATTTTCTCAAACATACTATGTTAGTAACCAAAAGAAATAAAATATGTTGTTTTTTTTTAAAATTTTTTTATAATGTTTTGATAAATTTTTTATTATCAAGTTCTAACACAGTTTTACCATTTTCTTGGTATGGTTCTTTTGTTATTACAAATTCTTTATTTATTGTAAAAATACTAATTTTTAAAATATTATTGTTAATATCAACCATCCCGCCATCAATTGAAATTGACATTGCTCCGCTAAAACCTTCATAGTCTCCAGATCCACTTGGTCTGATAAGTAAATATTGGCTATCGCTTGATTGCCATTCACCAGAATATTTTAATTCATCTTCATTTAATTCTTTATAATTTGGTATTAACTCAGTACAACCAATAAGTGTAATAAAAGTTATTAGTATTAATAAAATAAAAATTATTTTTGATTTGTTCATGTTAATAGTAGCATTTTGGTGTTTATAATTATTAGTGTCGCTGGGCGGATTTGCACCGCCGATTTCCTGATTATGAGTCAGGCGATATAGCTACTAATCCACAGCGACTCGTGGTTTATTTTTTTAAATCTATTTTCGCTTTGCGAAATAGTACTTAATATGAAAAATTCACATGAAAAGGTTTTAATAAGTGAGTTTTATGTTTTCTGTCATTAGCAATAGCTAATGGCAAATTCTTCGCTCCGGCTCGGCGAAAGGAGCCATGGAAAGGTTTTAATAAGTGAGTTTTATGTTTTCTGTCATTAGCAATAGCTAATGGCA
>CAZVWD010000050.1:0-5567 GCA_964630715.1 uncultured archaeon | reverse complement strand
AATAATCTTTGAAAACACTTTTTTGATGACCTGAAAAAATACCATAATTTTTATCACGTATTCTATGATCAATTATAATTTTAGTATTTTTATGTTTTTTTACTACTTCAAGTAATGCTTGTTTACTACGGACTTGATCTGAACAAAACGCAAAGCTAATCTTTTCACGAGATAGTTTTTCACTAACTTGTTTTGCTTCATTAATACCTTTTTCATTTAAAGGTAAATTTAACCAACCTAAGAAAATGTTTTCTTTGGAAGCAATTGTTCCACACCTAAACAAAAATATCTTTTGCATAACTAATTAATGTCACTGCACTTTAAAATTCTTTATATTATAACTTATTTAGTTTTTAACATGGATTTTATCACAGCAATTATCTCAGGAATACTCCAAGGAATATTTGAATGGCTTCCAATAAGTAGCCAAGGTAATTTACTAGGTTTATTTACAATTATTGGAAGTAATCCTCAAGAAGCATTAAAACTTGCAGTAATGCTTCACATAGGGACTTTACTTTCAGCAACAATTTATTTTCGAAAAGAAATTCTGGAACTAGTATTATCTTTAAAATTAAAATTAATTAATAAAAAAGAAAATAAAAATTGGGATTTAACTAAATTTTTGATTATTGCAACACTAGCAACTTCAATTACTGCAATTCCTTCCTACTTATTTTTGAAAAACTTTTTAGGAACAAATACTTCTTTTGTTCTCCTGTTACTTGCAGGATTATTAATTATTACTGGTGCATTACAATTGTTTAAGAAAGTCAAAGGAAGTGGAGAATTAAATATTAAAAATGCAATACTCGTTGGGCTTGGCCAAGGATTTAGTATTTTGCCAGGGATTAGTCGCTCTGGAACAACAACCTCTTTTTTAGCATTTAGTGGATTTACTCCACAAAAAGCATTTAGGATTAGTTTTCTTTTAAGTATTCCTGCTGTACTTGTAGCTGAACTTGGATTTGGTTTAATTGAAGGTTTTTTAATTGATGAATTTGCAATAATTGCTTTGATATTCGCATTTATTGTTGGAATTTTTAGCATGGATTTGTTAATCAAAATTGCCCATAAAATAAATTTTGCTTATTTTTGTTTTGCACTCGCAATAATTTACATAATTGCTTTTTTGGTGATTTAAATGAAACAAAAAAACTTTAATAACTTATAACTGATTCAACTTGTTTTATAACCAAACTTTTTGTCATAATCTTTATGATCCAAAACTTCAAGAACAATAGATATTACTTCAATTTCAGTTCCACAGATTGTATAAATCATTCGCCAAAAACTATTCAAATTTAACTTCCACAAATTTTCAACACCATATTTTTTCTTATATTCACCAGGAATTTGTTTTTTGTGATATGTCCACCATATTTATAATCATATTTTAATTTCTCAATTCCTTTTTCAATTAATTTTGTTAATTCAATGGCTTGCCCATTTCCAGAAATAGCTTTAATTTTTATTTTATTAAAAGAAACATCAAATTCTTCTGTTCCAATAACCCTATACATCAATATTCCTTTCCATTTGAAACTAAATTGTCAAGCCTTGAATTTGAAGCTATCCAAACAATTTTGTTTCCCATGAAAAGTATTTTTTTTGACTCACGCAAATAATCTAAAATAACTTGAAGAGTTTGATATTGAACCTTTTTTGGTAGTTCTCGCCATAACGCAGTTTTTGTAAAGTCTTCTTTTGAACCTTTTATTTTATCTTCAACCATCATAACCGTATCAAGTCTAGGATAATGTAACACTGTTCTTGCTTGCATAAAAACCACTTTATTATATATAATTATTACTAATAATTTTATATAACTAACGAAAATACTTTTCATACCCAATAAACACAATTTCCAAATATAAACCTATTATGAGTACCATGCCGGTGATCTAAAAATAATTATTCAAGCCCAAGTTCTTTTTCCCAAAGGTTTGCAAAGCTTTCAACAAGGTCATCAAGAAAAGATTTTTTATAAACAACTAAATGTTCAATAATTGGTTCTTTTTTTATTATTGAATAAAATGTATTATTCTTTTCTTTTTTTTCAAGAACAATATTTTCTTCAACTAACTTATTCATATGAAACTGAGCAGTTGATTTTGACATATCAAGACTTTCTGCAAGCACTTTTGTATTTGCTCGTCTTTTATTAATTAAAAATAATAAAATTTTTCTTACTTGATCTTGTCTTAGTAAATTCATTAAATTTTTATCAACAGTTTCTTCTTTTATTGAATAAAAACGAACAAATTTCCCGGATTTTTCTTCTTTTATTAATCCCTTTTTTTTAAGGTAATCAATATGATATTGAAGAGCACCTGTAGCAATATCTACTCTTCTTTGTATTTCACGAAAATGTAGCCCTGGATTTTTTATTATAATAGAATATACTTGATCTCTTGGAGAGAGAATCATATCTTCTTCAATATTACTCATTTTTATCAACTATTTTTTAAGTAGTGCAATTGCAAAAGCTCCAATAATCAATAAATCAAACACTCCTTGAACAGCAAAATTCATAAAAATTCCTGGAGAAACATATAAATCAATTAATCCAAGCGCACTTTTTATAAAAAATAATCCAAAAGCCCCCGCAACAAGCATTAATCTCTTTGAACCTTTTTTCTTAAACGCTAAAAGAGCAACAACTAATAACCCTAATGAAACTAAAAATAGTAACCCCATTACAATAGGATTAATTACTCCTGCAATTTGTGTTGGAATTTTTAAAAAATCCCAAGGTGTTGCTGCAAAAACACTTTGCAACACAAATAATAAACTCAAAACTACCATTAATTTCTTCAAAAAAAATCATCTCCTGCTTTATTCTATTAATATCAAAAGAATATAAAAACCCTCGGAAAAGCAAAATTGCTTTTCCAGAAGTGAATAACAAAGAAAGGACAAAAATATTCTGTTTGTTTATTTATAAATGGATTTTGGTACAATTAATTATAATAAAATACCTGATTAAAAGATATAACAAAATTTAAATATATTAAAAAATAATAAGATTATATGAAATTTTTGTTTACTATATTATTTATTTGCCTATTTATTGGAACTGCTTTTTCAGCACCAGCACAACACGGAATTGCATTAAATCATGATACTAATAAGTGTGCAGCATATTGGCCAGGTGATGAATTTACAAATTATTCACTTGAAAATGGTTGGAAAGCATATTTTCCTTCAGAATATTATGAAGGAGACTTAAGACCATATGCATTAATTGAAACTGAAGTTGGATCGTGTATTCTCTACACTTATGAAGAAAATGAATGTTGTAATCAAATAGGCTATTCATTTATTGACAAAAAATGGCCCAGACATGAAACAGATTATGCAAACCAAATAATTCAAGAATCAATTATTGAATTGATTATTTTTCCTGGATCAGCAATATTGTTATTGTTAATTGTAATTGTACTTAGTTATAAACTTTATAAAAAAAGCAAACAAATCAATCAAATAAAATTTTAACAAATACTTTTCTATTTCTTGGACCATCAAATTCTGCAAAATAAATTCCATCCCACGTACCAAGCACAAGTTTATTATTTTCAATAATCAGAGTTTTTTCTTTTCCACAAATAAGTGATTTTAAATGTGAATCACTATTTCCTTCACCATGCAAAAAATTAATTTTTGGAACCATTTCATCAAGGACTGCTAAAAGATCTGTTTTAACGTCAGAATCAACATTTTCATTAATTATTATTCCTGCTGTTGTATGAGGCGTATAAAGAATACACACACCTGAAGAAAGTTTTGACATATTCACTACGTCTTGTATTTCACGAGTTATATCAATTAGTTCATTTCGCTTTATTGATTTTAGATTTATTTCTTTAAGCATATTAAATACTCACCAAATCAATTACTTTAGTTATTATTTCTAAATACTTTTTGTTAGATACTTTACAAAACTTTTTTATTATTTGAAACTTATTAGCAGTAAATAACATATTTGTTCTTACCAAACTATCAATGGTTAAAGACCCACCAATAGTTTCGTCTTTTTTTAATAACACAGAATATTCATCTTTTAAAATTTCTTTTGAAGTTATTTGACATAATAAAATATCTTGATTCATTTCATTTGATAAAACCAAACAAGGCCTTATTTTCTTTCCTTTTAAATCAGTATATGGGAATGGAAATAACACTACATCTCCTTTTGTAAATGTTTCCACGCCTTATCCTCCTTTTTAGAAAGCCAATTTTTTGCAAGTGCTTCTTCACTAGCTTTGTAAGTAAGTAACCCAGAAATATTCTCTCCTTCAAAAAGATCCTTCCTCATCACTTCACGAATATAATCTTGTAAATTATCATACCCTTTGCTTTCAGCCACTAATTTAGCTGAATTAATCATTTTATCCGAAAGTTTTAAATTAATTTGATTACCCATAAATACACACAAGTATCGAAAAGTATTTAAAAGTATCTTAAATAGATAGTTTTTCTTTTAATTTTTCAAGCACTTCATCAATTCTAACAGCACCTTTTGTTTCTCGCATTATAAGCCCAGCTAAGAAGTTTAGAACTTTTTGGTTCCCGCCTTGATAATCAGCAATAGCTTCAGGATTGCCTTCAAGTGTATCTAAGATTATTTTATCAACATCAATGGAGTCATCTACAAGTAAATCGTTTTCTTCCAAATACTTTACAGGTACTTCTCTATCCCCTGAGATATAATTTATCATTGCACCTTTTACATTTCTATCATTTACTTTTCCGTCTTGCATTAATAAAATTAAATCAAGCAATGCATCAAGAGAAATATCAACTTCATTTAATGATAATGAATCATGATTTAATATTGAAAGTAATTCGCGTGTTAATAATTGAGCAGACAATTTTGGATCAGCTTTTTTTTGCATTAAATTTTCAAATAATTTTCCAATCCCAAATTCTGAACACAGTACGCTAGCATCATAATCTGCTAAACCATATTCACTAACAAATCTTTGTTGTTTTTGTTTTGGAAGTTCAGGCATTTCACTTTTTATTTTTTCTATTTGTTCATCTTCAAGAGAAACTTTTACAAGATCAGGATCAAAAATGTAACCATAATCTGCTTCAGTTTCTTTTTTTCTTAAAGGTTAAGTTTTTCCTGTTTCTGCATTAAATGCTCTTGTTTGTTGTTCAACCAAATTTCCAAGCTCAGCTTCTTTTTTTTGTCTGTTTATTTCATAAGTCAAAGCTTTTTCAGCAGCAGCAAATCCTGAAATATTTTTTATTTCAACTCTGTTTCCACCATTGATTGAAACATTACAATCTGCTTTTAGAATCGAACCAGGCATTAAAACTTGTAAGTAAGATAAAATGTTTTCAAGATTTTTCAAAAAATCTCGAGCTTCACTAGGAGAAGTCATATCAGGATCAGTTACTATTTCAAGAAGAGGAAATCCACTTCTATTATAATCAATTAAAGAATAATTACTTGTACCCATTCCATTTGGATGAACTAGTGCTGCAGGATCAATTTCAAGATGTGCTCTTGTTATTCCAACTCTTTTTTCTCCAAGCATTACAAAACCATTTTGTGC
>CAZVWD010000049.1:0-5649 GCA_964630715.1 uncultured archaeon | reverse complement strand
TCAGTAGCATTTTTATGGTCTGGACTTTATGCATTAAATGATTACACTGACTACAAAATTGATTTAATTCACCCAACTAAAAAAAATAGACCAATTCCTAGTGGAAAGGTTACTCCAAAACAAGGATTTGCTTTTTCAATTTTATTAATCATTGCTTCTTTTGTAATAGCATTTGGTTTGAATAATTTTTTACTTGTTTTTTGTCTTGGTGCAATGGTAATAAATCAATTACTTTACACAACAAAACCATTTAGATTAAAATCAAGAAAAATATTTGACATTATTTCTGGATCAATGATAAATCCATTTTTTAGATATCTTTCAGGAATTGTTTTGTTTGTTTCATTATATAGATTACAAACTTATCCTTTTCCAATATTGCCAATTTTGTTTGTGGTAGGAATTCAATTTTCAGGATACACTTTGTACAGGTTATTTTCAAAAGGCCATGATAAAAAAGTTAAAATGAAAAGTACTGTGGCAATGTTGCCTGAAAAAGTTGTTAAAATTGTTGCATATGGAGTAATGGGGGTAGCAATATTATCTTACTTGGGGTTACTTGTAAATGGAATTACCTTTAGAATTGCGGCCTTTGGGTTTTTACCTGGCCAGTACTTTTTTGCAATATTAATTGTTGCAGCAGTAATTCTGGTTCAACCTAGTCTTAGAAGTGCAATTCTTGACCCACAAAAAGCGGACATGAAATCATCATATAGATTACTTTATGGAATGAATATTGCTTTTGTATTTGCTAATTTATTAATATTTATTTTCATGAGATGAATTAATTTTAATATTTAATTTTAATATTTTTTTATTGATTTCTTTTACAATGAATTATTTTTTAGTGCAATTTCTTTTGTTTATTAAAAATGATAAGTTTTTATTTAAAAAAGCATTATTATTTTCATGCGTGATATTACTCTTATTAAAACAGAAAGTGGAAAAAGTAGTGAAGCTTGGAGAAAAATAAAACCTGTTCACAAGGTTGTAAAAAACTGGGTAATAGCATGGTTTGCAAATAAGTTTCCAGGAAAAACAAAAATAAAATTTTACAAATTAATGGGACTTTCTATTGGTAAAAATGCTCAAATAATGCCTGATCAAAAAATAGATATTTTTTTCCCAGAAAACATTAGCATTGGAGAAAATAGTATTATTGGACAAGATTGTTTTTTTGCATGTCATGAATTTAATGTAACTGAATTTAGATACGGAAAAATAAATGTTGGAAAAAATGTTTTAATTGGCGCAAGAAGTTTTTTATTGCCTGGTGTAACTATTGGTGATAATTCACTTGTTAGTGCCGGCACTGTTATTTACAAAGACATTCCTTCTGATGTTTTAGCTTTTGGTTCTCCTTTGCAATTTAAAGAGTTAAGAAAATAATATTGTTTGTGAGTTTTTTGCAAACGGATTATTTTAAAAAGTTTAAAGTTTTATTATTATTATGCATAGGTCTGTAAAAAAAGGATTAAACCCAAGATTTGGGGTTGACGTTAAAGATAAATCTAATATTTCTCGGCCTTTAGCCTCCGGGTTAAAACCAAGACTTGGATCTGAAGTTAATGATAAATCTAAAACTTCGCGAATACAACTTCTTAGAACAATGATTAAATCAAGAATGGTGAAAAAACAATAATTTTGATTAATAAATTCTTTTAAAAAATAAGTTAAATATTTTTTTTATAAATTATTTAATATCTAACTTCAAAATTAGTTAATCCATGCATTATTTTTTCTTCTATGTTTATTTTTGTTACTTTGGAACCAAAAGGTCCTTTTTTTAAAAATGCTAAAAATTCTTCAATTTGTTTTTCGCTACCTTCAGCAAAAACTTCAACACTTCCGTCAGATAAATTTTTTACCCATCCTCCAATACCAAGTCCTTGTGCTTTTTGCACAGTGTTAAAGCGAAAACCAACTCCTTGGACAGAACCTTTCACTATTGCTAAAAAACATTTCATACAAATATAAAGGTTTAAGTAGTTAAAAGATAATTCTTTTTTGTGGAACGAGCATTAATTTTTTTATTTTCTTTCATTGCAATAGTTTTCTCTTTAGGTTCTTTTTTTCTTTTAAATAACTTGTTGATTTTTGGAATAATGGATTTAATTTCATTAATTCTTTTAGCTTTTGCTTTTAAAATTTATTGTGAAAAAAGAGATGGACAAGCATATTCTTTTTTTGAAGCAATGAATAAAATAAATTATTTAAAATCAGTGGGTGGAATTTTTGGAATAATTTATGTAATTACAATGATTTTAGGATTTGTTAATGTTAATGATTCGTTTGGATTAACAATGGTTTTGATCATGTTTAACTCTTTTCAAGTTTTAGCTGGAGTTTCAGTTCTATCTTTTGCACTTTATGAGTGATGAAATAATTAATCTAAACCCTTTTATATTCTAACTGATTTAGTATTATTGATAACATGCTTGATTTAATGTTTTGGATTATTGTTTTTATTGTTGCATTAATTTTGTTAGTAAAAGCAAGTGACTTATTTACTGACAGTGCTGAAAAAATAGGGCTTCATTTTGGAATACCTGCTTTTATTGTAGGTGTTACAATTGTTGCAATTGGAACAAGTTTACCAGAACTTGTTTCTTCTTTTGTAGCAATTTTTTGGGGAGCTCCAGAAATTGCAGTTGGAAATGTTGTTGGAAGTAATATCGCAAATATTTTTTTGATAATTGGTGTTGTTGCAATAATTAGTAAAAAAATAAAAATATTTTATGAAGTAAAACATGTTGATTTACCATTTTTAATTGGTTCAACTTTTTTAACAGCATTTGTATTATTTGATGGAAAAATTGTTTTCTTTGAATCAGTTTTACTTTTAGCAGTTCTTGTGAGTTATTTACTTTATACAATTAATTCATCTTCAAAAAGAGATGATAATTCAAATCAAATAAAAAAAGAAATAAAAAAAGAAAAAGATATTGTAAAAGAAAAGAAAAACTTAAAATGGACTACTTGGTTTTGGCTTGTGGGAGGGGCTGTATTAATTTATTTTGGAGCACAATTAATTATTCAATCAGTAATTGAGATTTCAAATATTTTGGTGATTGGTGCGGGATTAATTGCATTATCTGCGGTTGCACTTGGTACAAGTTTACCTGAGTTAGTTGTTAGTGTAACTGCTGCGAGAAAAAAACAACCTGAAATGGCAATAGGAAATATTATAGGATCAAATATTTTTAATTCACTTGCAGTTATTGGAATTCCTGGTTTATTTGGGACAATATTTTTAGGCCCGATTTTATTTGAATTTTCTCCAATTATAATTTTGATAATGGTTGTTGCAACTCTTCTTTATTATTTCATGGTTGAAGATAAAGAAATTACTTCTTGGGAAGGATGGTTATTGTTAATATTCTATGCATTCTTTTTATTATATTTATTTGGAGTGGTGTAAAATGGTTGCAGGAAAAAAAGGTAGAAATTTTTCAAAAAGAAAAACTGTTAAACGGGAAGATTTTGCAAAACAATTAAGAAAACTAGATGTTTATGGAAAAAAAGAATTAGCTGAAGCTGTAGCAGATGGAGTTTTAACTGCAAATCAAGCAAGAGGGATGTTATCTGGGCAATTAAAAAAAATAAGAGAAGTTCAAGAAAATGGAAAAAAACATTTGTCTGCCAAAAATTTTGATCGTGCTGCAAAAAGTTTTTTGCTTGCTGCAAGAAATTCAGCGAAACATGATTTTTTTGAAAGTGAAGCTGCATCATTAAAACTTGCTCTTGATGCATTAAGAAAAGCAAATGCTCCTGTTGAAGAAAGAAAAATAGTTAGAAAAAAGTTTTCTGATGCTGTTGCAAAAGTTGGTGACATGGAATTAAAATTAAGAAAATTAGGGATTTAAAAAATTATTTTAATTATTAAAAAGTTTAAAATAAATTGGTCGTGTTAAGATGATTAAACGTGGAAGCAAACTTTTAAGTAAAACATTTAGTGGGCGAATTTCAAAACTTGGTTTTGTTTGGAGTAAACGAGCACCGAAAGAAATTGATTCGGGTAAAGAATTGCATGTTGTTCCAAAAGCTTTGATTTATTCTACAGTTGCAAAACAAATTATTAAAAATAATCCTAGATTAATTGAGAGATTTTTAAATTTACGAAGGCAAATTAATCCTGGTCAAGAAGCATTTCATGGAAATTTAAAAGTAAAAGATATTTCTCATGTTGCAAAAGGATCAACAGCAAGTAGATATTATAGATTAAGTGATGGTAACAAAACATTTTTTGTAAAAGAAGTAGTTCAAGGACAAAAAGGCCAAAAATTTTATGCAGGGTATGATGCACCTCATAAACAACTTGAAGCAATAGAAAAAGCAAGACGTGTTTTGAAAAGTAATCCTGCGTTTAGTGAATTTGAAGTTGTTAATACACATTTAATTTTTAGTGGAAAAAATAATTTATTCACAGTTTCTGATTTTATCTCAGGGATTAGTGTTTTGGATATAAAATCAAGTCCTGAATTATTTAGAAAGTATCATTCACAAATTGAAATTTTTGATTCTAAGTTTAATAGGTTGGCAGAATTATTGGCAAATGAAAAAGTTGGTGATTTTGCTGCTCAAAATGTAATATTCGTTCCAGAAACTGGAAAATTTATGATTTATGATTTGCGACTTGATAATTAATTCATATTGGCACGTGCTCTTAATCAGCGAGTTTTTACACAATAGCTTTATAAAGGTGGCTGTTAACAAAATAGTATAGCAATAACGCAAATGGTGAGCGATTGTAAGTGTTTTACTTACAATAAATTGCAAGAGTAAAATTGATTAGGCGGCGAAACTTTTCAAAAAAGTTTCATCAAAAAAGCCCAATTGGGTTGCTTCTTAATTCAAGTTCTCGATTTGAACACTTCCGCAAGGAAATTCAATGAAATAAATTACATTTAAGCTCAAATATTTGAGTCTTAGAAAAGGAAACATAGTTTGCTTCGGCGAGCCATGATTGTTTCACGTGAACACAATCGTTATTGGTTGTGCGATGTTGGTTAGTAAAAAATGGTTTGATTAGTGAATAAACTAATCTTGGAACTGTTAAGATATTGTGTGAGTAATAATAGTCACCAATTCTAATTAAGTTAAAAATATACAAATTTCAATACAGCTAGTAGAAGCTAGATAATTCCAGCTGATCCTACTGGCGGAAACTGCTATCGAAATCCGGCTCAAGACATGCAAGTCAAAAGATTCGGAAGAATACTTGGCGAACGGCTCAGTAACACGTAATTAATCTACCCTTGAGAGGAGCCAATCCCGGGAAACTGGGTTTAATACTCCATAGATAAATAAAACTGGAATGTTTATTTGTCAAAATGGTCCTGCTATTCCGCAGGTAACTGCTCATGGATGAGATTGCGTCGCATTAGGTTGTTGGCGGGGTAACTGCCCACCAAGCCGATGATGCGTACGGGCCCTGAAAGGGGTAGCCCGGAGAAGGGAACTGAGATAAGGTCCCCAGCCCTACGGGGTGCAGCAGTCGCGGAACCTTTACAATGCACGAAAGTGTGATAGGGGGATTTCGAGTGCTAGCTTTGCTAGCTTTTGCTAAGCGTAAATTGCTTGGCGAATAAAGGGGGGGTAATATACGTGCCAGCCGCCGCGGTAATACGTAACCTCTAAGTGGTTTCC
>CAZVWD010000048.1:0-5788 GCA_964630715.1 uncultured archaeon | reverse complement strand
CATGCAAGAAAGTTTTTTTACCCAAGCACCTTACAAATATCGGCCTTCAATTGCAGGTTATTTAACTAATATGAAAGTTGATCTAAACTCAATGATTGCTGATGTCCTTTATCTTGATAAAAAAAACAAAATTAATATTACAAAGTATAATAAAAATGAAATACATTTTGAAATAAAATCAAAAGCAGATCTTGATTATTCTGAAGACTTTTTAATAAGCATTTTAGAACACGAACATCAAAATAATACTTTTGATTTAAATCGATTAAAAAAGCATGTTACTGTTTATGAAAGTTCAATAATTAAAGAAATGCAAGGACAATTTAATTTAAACATTGGTTTAGCACAAATGAAAGGATTATTACCTCATGTTTTTTTAGGAATTGCCGCAAATATGGTAATTGGTTGGATTACTGGAATGTGTGGTATTTTTTTCTTCCCTGCTTTTTTTGTAATGTCTTCATTTGGAACTTATCCCACAACATCAACTTTTGGATTACCATTTCTTTTATTTGCTACAATGTATATTGGCATATTTCTTGCACCATATGCAGTAATTTCAGTCGTTGTTAGACAAAAATTAAAAAAATCCCCTCTGGAAAAAAAATATTTATTTAAAACTTTTTTTTGGGAATTAGTAAAATTATATTTTATCTCACTACTTTCAATTCCAATAATGATTTTTTTTATAGGAGCAATATTCTTTCCACCAATTGCATTAATCCCGCTTGCTTTTTATGCATATTTTTATTATAAATATGGAATAATTGCAAAAAAATTCTTATTATGGTACAAAGAAAGTGAAAAAGCCACAGAACATAGAATTAAATGGTTAGAATTCAAGGATTTTGTTATAATTCATTCAGAAGTTGAAAAAAGACCCATAAAATATTATGAAATGTGGGATGAATTCTATTACTATACCTTAGCAACCGGAGCAATAAAAGAACCTTTCAAAGAGTAAACAATAATTAAAATTTAAATCAACATAACTAGAAACAAATAAAAAGGGAATATTACTCAATTTAAACATGGATATTATTTCTACAGCAAAAGAAATTAGTAATAGTAGTTTCATAGCATGGGTAAAAAATAAGACTTTACAAAAATATTTTGTTATTCTAGCAATTCTTGAAATACTTTTTGCAATAGCAATTTTTCCAGCATTATTAGAACTGACAACTGCTCTTTCTCAAATTAGTGAAACTCAATTTGAACTAATTTTTGAGGCAATGTTTTCTTTCTATAATTCAATCCAACCATTTACAATCATTTCAGTAATCATAATATCATTTTTTAGTTATAAAATAATACAAGTTGGACTTAAATTATCTAAAAGAAAATCAATACAAATTAACTTTTCAAGATATTTAAAATTTTTATTTTACCCAATATTTGCCAGTTTAGCAGCAATATTTTCAATATTTGATTTACGTTATTTAGCAGTTGGAGCTGTTGGAGGATTAATTACATTAATTGGCGGGGCAACATTATTAACACAACCTGCACTTGGAGGATTAATTATCTTACTTGGGTTTGTATTTCTTTTTGTGTATTTAATTATTGTTATAATAAATTCAATCAAATTAATGTTTGGACAAATAATTTACATTGAAAAAAAACGAACAATTTTTGAATCATTAAAAGAATCGTTTGCAATCACAGATGGAAATGTAGTTAATTTAATTTTATTCGGACTAATATTTGGAGTGATGATTTTTTTAATCTCAATAATAATTTCATTACCAAATATGCTTTATGTTCAATTTATATTGCCTGCAGATGCCAACACATTAACTGTATTTAACGACATAATTTACCAATTATTACTAATTCCATCTTACTTATTAGGCGCTTATTCAATTATTTGCAGTAATTTGTTTATTGTAAAAGTTTATTCTAAAATTAAAGCAAAAAACTAAATAATTAATTATTTCTTAAAGAAATACTTTATTTCTTAGACAAAATATCTTTAATTTACGTCAATAAATGTAAAAATCACAAATAACTAATTCCAGTTAACAAGCGAAAAGCTTTTATAAAGAAACAACTAGAATATATCTTATCGAAAAGATAACAACAGGGGTGTTGATGATGAAAAATATATTTGTAATACTAGGAATACTTTTAATTTTGATTTTGGCAAGCGTTGCAAACGCATGCACTATTGATACAAGTAATCAAACCCTTGGGGTTCGAGTTAGCGGAGCATATGGAACAACCATTTCTGCCGAAAACAATGAAGATATTGATATTAAACTTTCTTTTGATGTTGACAACATAACTGGAACTGATTGTGCATCAAACATTTATGCACGAGCTAGAATTTATGTTTGGGACAATATTAATGATGAATGGGACCTTGATAGAACAACTTCAAGCCAAAACTTTAATTTAGAAGAAGATACTTTTGAAGCCACATGGTATAATGAATTCACAATCGATGGCGATGAAGACAGATACCGAATAGAAGGATATGTTAGCGAAGATAACAATAGAATTGTCGATACTAATGCATACATTAACGTTGAAAATAATTCTTGTTCTGGAATTAACTTAATCACACACGATTTTACAATTGATGAAGGAAGAAGTAGAACACAAACTTTCGAAATAGAAAATAATACAAATAAAGATTTTATTATAAGTAAAGCAGATATACTTTTTTCAACACCAATGTTCTCTGACGCAGAAATTAGTTATGATACTTTAGTTCGTGATGGAGACAGTGAAGATATACGACTTGCATTAACTGCAGAGTATTTTACATTTGATAAAACTGCTGTTGGAACTTTTATTGTTGAAGGAACACTTAATGGAACATTTTGTTCAAGTTATGATATTGGAAGGAAAAATTTCGAAGCAACAATTAATGATACTGGCTCAAGTAGCTCAGGATCAAGCTCAAGTGGCACAAGCTCTGATTGTGATGAACTTGAAATTAAAACAAAAAATTACACAATGAACGAAAATACCACTACAAAAGAAATATTTTATATTGAAAACAATAGTACAAAAAGATTTGAATTAACTGACGTTAAAGTAATTGATTCAGGAATAGAAACAAATGCATTTTATTTTGAAAAATATGCTTTCCCAGGAACAATTGCAGATATTGTTGTAGAATCAAGTGCAAACAACGTTACTAACAACAGAGTTTATGAAAATATTATTTCAGTAAGCGGAAAATTTAGTGATGGAAAAACTTGTGAATTTGATGATATTACATCACAAAATTTTGCAATAACCGTCGAAAATACTGGCGGAATAAGTTTTGCAACTTGTGATGGATTTAGTATTAATGCTACTGACACAACAATAACAAATTATGGAACTGTTGATTTTTCAATAACAAATAATACTAACCAAACAGCAATTATTTATGTTGAAGGAAGCATTAACGCAACACCTAGTGAAATTGTGATGCCTGCTAAAACAAGTATTGCAAGAAGTTTAACAATTAATTCACTTAACAGCTCAGGTAATATTACATTCAGACCACAAGTAGAAGGGTGTACTCTTGCAAGCAAAACAATTAATATTACAAATAATGCTAATGGAGAATTATCACAAATTAGTATTACAACACAAATTCAAAAAGATGAAAATAAAACAATGTTAATTGTTAATTTTTATAATCTCACAAACAAAACATTTATTGGTGTTTTATCAGCAAATATTACAGGAGAAAATATAAATGATAGAACAATTGCAATCCCAAGCGGAGAAAGTTTTACAACAATAGAATTAAACAATCAATCAAGCAATATAGGAAAAGTAACATTTACTGCTAACGGAGAAACAATCGAACAAAATTTCGATGAAAGTAACGCAAATTTCTCAGGATATTTTATATTCGGCGGAAATATAGCAACAATTGGATTAATATTATTAATAATAATTATTATAATTGTTATTATAGTAACAGTAACTCAAAATGAAAGAATTAAAGAAGAATGGGAAAATCATAAACAAAGATAGAACCTTTATAAAGCTTTCACTGGAGAAAATAATATATTGAGATTATAATCTAAATATAAAATTTAGATATTTCAAGTAGACTGTACTCAGAAAATGGTGAGCTTGAGTATAAATGCTTGTTCAAAACTTTTTTTGAACTAGCCAGTTTGCAAATAAAAAAAAATATAAATGAGATGAAAAAATGGCAAGTTATAATGCACCCCGAAAAGGATCAATGGCGTTCTACCCTAGAGTTAGATCTAGAAAAGAAACTCCATCAATGAAAGCTAGCGGAAACGAAGCAAAAGCATTAAGTTTTTTAGCATACAAAGTAGGTATGACTCAAGTTTTAGGAAAAAATACTCATAAAGCAAGCCCAGGATTTGGACAAGAAGTATTATTACCAGCAACTATTATTGAATGCCCACCAATCAAAGTTTTAGGAATTCGAGCTTATGTTAAAGATGAAATTGGAGTTAATGTATATGGTGACGTTTTAGCAGATAGCTTTGATAAAGAATTAAAAAGAAAAATTGTTAGATTTAAAGAAAAAACTACTAAAAAAGTAAAACAAGAAGAAACAAAAACAACAATAGCTGATTTTGAAAAAATAATTGATAAAATATTATATTTTACATTAATTGTTTACACACAACCAAAAGTTACAACAATTAAAAAGAAACCAGACACAGTTGAAATTAATATTGGCGGATCAAAAGAAGAACAATTTGCTTATGCAAAAGAAAAACTAGGAAAAGAAATTACTATTGAAGAAGTTTTTAAAGAAGGAACTTCTCTTGATGTTAAAGCAGTAACAAAAGGAAAAGGATTCCAAGGTGTTATTAAAAGATTTGGAATTAAAATTCAAAGACCTAAAGCTAAAACTAGAAGAATTGTTGGATCAATTAGTCCATGGCACCCAGCAACAGTAATGTACACTGTAGCAAGAGCAGGACAACACGGATACCACAATAGAACTGAACACAATAAAAAAATATTAAAAATTTCTGATAATATAGAAGAAGTAAATGGAAAAACAGGTTATTCTGGATATGGACTTGTAAAAGGAAAATATGCCGTTATTGCAGGAAGTATACCTGGACCAGCTAAAAGATGTATTGCAATTAGACAAAGTCAAAGACCTGCTAATAAATCAGGCGCACAAATTGAAAGTATTGAAAAAATTTTGGTGAAATAAGATGAAAGCACAAGTATTAGGAATTGACGGAACAAGTAAGAGTAATATTGAATTACCTAAAGTATTTGAGACTGAATACAAACCAAAATTAATTAAACGAGCAGTTTTATCAATGCAAACAAAACAAAAGCAACCAAAAGGTGCTGATCCAAGAGCAGGAATGAAAACAACTGCATTATACCGTGGAATGAGAGGACGACCAACCCCATGGAGAACTATTAACACTGATAAAGCAAGATTACCAAGAACAAAAAACAGAAGATATTTATTATACGGGCAAGTTAGAAGAGTTGCTCAATCGGTTGGTGGAAGAAGTCCAAATGCACCATTATCATGGAAAGTTATTGTTGAAAAAATAAATAAAAAAGAAAAAAAATTAGCTCTTGCAAGTGCAATTGCTGCAACAACTGATAAATCACTTGTTGAAAAAAGATTTATTTTTGAAAAAAAATTACCATTGATTATTGATGATGAATTTGAAAATGAAAAGAAAACAAAAAGTATTGTTGAAATCCTTGCAAAAATAGGTGTTGGAAAGGACTTAGAAAATGCTAAAGATAAAACAAGAAAAAGAGCAGGAAAAGGGAAATCACGAGGACGAACAAAAAAACAAAAGAAAAGTGTACTTAT
>CAZVWD010000047.1:0-5907 GCA_964630715.1 uncultured archaeon | reverse complement strand
GTCATACATAACCTATCAACGCAAGCCCTTTACTTATAAGTTTTGTCCCAGAGTCTAAATTCTTTTCTTTTGGAACAAAGTGTTTTATTTAATTGTTTTTTTTTAAATTATTTAATTTTTTTTATCTAAATTCTTTTAGTTTATCCATGTATTGTTTTTCTATTTCTTTTATTTGTCTTTTTAGTTTTTTATCTTCGCTAGGATAATGCCAAAAGTTGATTTTATCTTGTCCAAGTTGCCAACAAAACACAATATCTTTATTATTTAATTTTGAATAAAAATCAACTTCAAGATCATCAAGGTTTCTTACAATTGCCCCATCTTTAATCAAGTTTCCAAGAATAGTATAAACTTCTAAACTTTTTTCATGAAAATTTCTATTAAGTTCAACTTCAAGTAAATAGTTTTCTATACTCTCAACATCAAACTCAATTTTAGTATTATCAAGTAGTTCAAGTTCATCACGAAGTCCTGCAAGTTTTTCAACTTGGGACTTAATTTGTTGAACCATTTCATTTGCTTCTCCAAGTGAAAAATAAATCTTACTCATAAACAATTTTTTAAAAAAACAATTTAAAAGATTAAGTAATTTAGTTTTAAAAAATTTAAAATTTAGTTAGTGGTTTTTTTTGGAATGAGTGTTATTTTTGAAAGATTTTTTTAATTTAAATTCTTTTTGTATTAAAATTATATTATGAAAAAACCAGAATTGCTTTTAGGTGTTGGAACTTTTACTAGTGTGGTTGCAGCAGTAACAAATGGTGCAAACGCAGTGTACTTTGGAGTGAAAGGATATAATATGCGTGACCTTGGAACAAATTTTAAAGCAAGTGAACTTACAAAATTAATGAAATATTTGCATGAAAATAAAGTAAAAGGATACCTTGCACTTAACACTGTTATATTTGATGAAGAAATAAAAAAAGTTGAAAAGATTATTAAAAGTGCAAAATTAGCAAAAGTTGATGCGATAATAGCATCAGATTTGGGTGTAATGGCTCTTGTTAAAAAACATAAAATTGAATTACATGTTTCAACACAAGCTTCGGTTGCAAATAAAATTGCTCTAATGCAATTTGCAAAATTGGGTGCGAAAAGAATTGTTCTTGCCCGAGAATTAAGTTTAGCACAAATAAAAAAATTAGTTAAAGTTGCAAAAAAACTAAAAATTGAAATAGAAATTTTTATTCATGGTGCAATGTGCATTAGTGTTTCAGGAAGATGTTTTTTATCACATGAATTATTTGGAAGAAGTGCAAACAGAGGTGAATGTTTACAACCCTGCAGACGAGCTTTCTTTCTTGATGGTGACAAACCAAATTATGAAGAGAAAGAAATTTTTTTAGCAGGGGATACAATTATTTCTGCAAAAGATATGAAAACAATAGAATTTTTGGATGAAATAATTGCAAGTGGTGTCGTTTCTCTTAAAGTTGAAGGACGAACAAAACCAAGTGATTATGTAGCAGAAGTTGCTCGTGTTTACAAAGAAGGAATACTTGCAGTTGAAAATAAAACGTTTACAAAAGAAAAAATAAAAAAATGGAACGTGGAACTTGCTAAAGTATATAATAGAAAATTCTCACAAGGATTTTTCTTAAAAAAACCAAGCGGAAAAGATATTACTGATATACAAGGATCTGCACAAACAACAAAAAGAGTACAAATTGGTATTGTTAGAAAATATTATGCAAAAATAAAGGTTGCTGAAATACGTGTTATTTCTGATGTAAAAGTTGGTGATTCTTTATGTATTGAGGGAGTAACAACATACATTGAACAAACTCTTGATAGTGCACACGTAAATCATAAAGAAGTAAAAAGCGCAAAAAAGGGCGATTTAATTGGAATCAAAGTAAAAGATAGGGTTCGTGTTAATGATAATGTTTTCAAAATAATAAAGAGAAAAAATTAAATCAACTAGTAAATAAATTGTTTAATTCTTTTAATAATCAAATAAATCAAGGGGTTATTACTAACTATTTCTGTTTTTCTAAATGGCTAATAATTAAATCTATGTATGATATTGGCCCATGGCTTAGATTATTTATTCCGGCTTTAACACCATTATAAGTTTGGGTTTTTTCTTTTAGGAGTTTATGCTCATTACTATCTTTTACAAAAGTAGTCATTCTTTGTTGTGCATTTTTAAGTTCAAAAATTAATTCAGTTTTAGTAATTGTGGCTTTGTGTTTTTCTAAAAATTCATCTATTACTTTACTTCCATCTTTTTCACATCGTTCATCGTACTCTAACATTAACTCGGATAATAGTTTTGCTCTTTTTGATTTTTTAAAACCAATTGAGAGTAAGTGTGTTTGAATATTTCTTCTTGTGGTTGGTTCATGCCATCTTTCTGAAGCCTTGGTTGCGCGTGCTTGGGGTGTATTCATAAGGCTTGCAATTTTATTAATGTGTTTTTTAGTTGTAAAATGTTTAATTGGATGTCTAAATAAGCCCATATAAATAATTTACTCAAACAAAGTTAAATAGCTTTGCTTATTTTTTTGGATATTTTTGATTTGTTTATTTTTTTTAGTTTATAATTTTGGGTTAATGCTTGAAAATAATGCTTTGTGTTTAATGATAAAATTAAATACTTGGGATTCTTTCTTTTAATTATGCAAAAACACACAAAATTAAATCCTGATCAATTAAATGTTTTAGAATTGCTTGGGCATGAAAATGATGTTTGTTTAATGGTTGCTCCTAGTTTTGTTGTGGATTTTAATTACAAAACATTTGTTCCAAAAATGAAAGGGCTTGGTTTTGATTATGTTAGTGAAGTAACATTTGGAGCAAAAATAACAAACCAAAATTATCATGAATATATTAAAAAAAATAAAGAAACTCAAAGTAAATTTATTGCTTCAGTGTGTCCAATGTGTGTAAATATAATAAAAGCAAAACATTCTGAATTAGTAAAGTATTTGTTGCCCTTTGATTCACCAATGGTTTCAATGGCAAAAGTTCTTGCAAAAATGTTTCCTAGTAACAAAATTGTTTTTCTTTCACCTTGCACGGCAAAAAAAGTTGAAGCACAACAGTGTGGAATAATTGATGGTTGTATTACCTTTAAAGAAATGAAAGAAATTTTAAAATACAAAAAAACAAAACCAAAAAAATGTTCTCATTTGTTTGATAGATTTTATAATGATTATACAAAAATATATCCTCTTGCTGGAGGACTTGCACAAACATTACATGCTAGTGATATTTTGAAAAAAGAAGAAGTAATTTCTAGTGATGGAATAAACAAAATTTCTCCACTTCTTGCAAAACATGCTGATAAAATTTTTTATGATATATTATTTTGTGATGGTGGTTGTATTGGAGGAAACGGAATTGCTTCCTCAACACCAGTATTTATGAAAAAATACTCTGTGACAAGTTATAGAAAACAAGCTAAAAAAGAAAAAATTGGTTCTCGCAAAGGACTTGAAAAATACACAAAAGGAATTAATTTTGAAAAAGAGTTTATTTAATTCGTGATTCTAACATGTCAATATTATACCCGTGTGTTTTTTTTCGAAAAAAACCACTTTCAAGAAATATTAACCCTCTGTTTAAATCAATTTGAACTACTCTTCCAGAATAAGTTTTTTTTCTGAAACTAACAAATGTTACTTTTTTTCCAAGTTCAACACCATCTAAAACTTTTGAATTTCTATCAAGCGCTCTTGCTTTTTTAAATTCTGCTACAGCTTTTTCTTTTTTTGCATAGGCGTTTTGTGCGGCAGTAATGTTTTTTGTGGATAAACCTTGGTGTGCGTTCATTTCACCATCTTCTCCATATGTTAGTGGTGATTCTTTAAGTTCTCTAGTTAAAGTGGCTTGTCTTTCTCTGTTAACTAATCTAGCATCACGTAAATTATCAAATTTTTCTCGTCTAATTTCTCTTAATCTACTTGCAAAATTTATTTTAGGCATATTTAGATAAGGGTATTTTGAATTTATAATTATTTGGGTGTGAGTTTAGATTATGATATATCACGTTGTTACACATCCTGATTGCAATTTATGTTGTGAGTACTGTTGTGGGAAAAGTTTTGATGAGCCAGAAAGTAAAATTAAATTTCTTTCAACTCCAACAAACCCAGTTTATACTGCAAAAGAACTAGCTAGCTTTTTAGCAAAAGATACTGACAAACCAGTTTCACTAATTTTTTATGGTGGGGAACCACTAATGAACATTCCATTTATCCAAGAAATAATGGACAGTGTTGATATTGCAAAAGTAGTTGATAATTTTTTAATCCAAACAAATGGAACTTTGTTTCACAAACTTGATAAAAAATATGTGAATAAATTTCACACTATTTTAGTTTCAATTGATGGTGACCTCAAACAAACAAATAAGAATCGTGGAGAAGGAACTTACCAACAAGTTATTAAAAATTTACAAGAAATTAAAAAAAATGGTTTTAGTGGAGAAATAATTGCAAGAATGACAATTGAAGAACCAACAGAGTTTTTTGAAGATGTTTCTTTTTTAATAAACTCAAATAATAAAAATAAAGATTTTGTTTTTAATAGCGTTCATTGGCAACTTGATGCTAACATGTGGCATGATTATGAAAAAAGAGATTTTGAAAATTGGAGTGAAAAATACAACAACGATGTCACTAAATTAGCTGATTTGTTCTTAAATGAAGCAAAAAAAGGGAATCTGTTACGATTATATCCATTCATTGGGGTTCTTAACACACTTTTGTTTGGCAAGAACTATGGTATTAGATGTGGTAGTGGGATAGGAAATTTTACGATTTCAACTAATGGAAAAATAGTTTCTTGTCCAATAATGCAAGGGATTGAAGATAAAATTTTAGGTGACATAAAAATCACTGCTCCGCAAGAATTAGTTGGGAAATTAAATATTGGCTCACCTTGCACAGAATGCAGTGATTTAGCACTTTGTGGTGGAAGATGTCTTTACTCAAACATGTATCCTTGCTGGCCAAAAAAAGGAATTGATGAATTGTGTGGAACAATAAAACACTTGCTAAGAGAAATGGAAAGAATTGCTCCGCAAATACAAAAACTAATTGAAGAAAAAATAATTAAAAAAGAAGATTTAGAATTCTTAAAATATAATTGCGCCGAGATTATTCCATAATCTCGTCTTTTTCAATTTTTTGTTAAAAATTTCGATGCGCAGAAATAATTCCTTGATATTTCTGCTTTCAGAATTTCTTTTTGAAATTCTTGTGCGCCGAAATCATTCCATGATTTCGTCTTTTTCAATTTTCTGTTGAAACTTTCAATGCGCCGAGATTATTCCTTGATTTTGTTTGTATAATTGTCGAATTCTTATTTAGTTTTAAATACTCTAATTTTTGTTAATTTTAATATGGTTTTTGAAGTTTTTGAAAAGAAAGTTGTTCTTGGTTTTGATGAAAAAGATTGCTTGATAACTACTGCTAATTTTGATCCAATTAAGAAAATAATTGTTGCTTTTTCAATAATTCAACTTTATTGTGGTAAGGAAGTAATAAAATATGACACTGCACATGGTAAGGTGCATGTACATAAATTTTACTTTCGGGGGAATATTGTGTCTGTGCTTTTTAATGAAGAAATAAGTGTTGAAACATTTGCTAGACTTCGATCTGATATGTTACACGATTGGGAGAAATATAAAGAATTATATTTGAAAAAAGAAATGTTTAATAATATGTAAGTTATATAATATGTATATTATGGGTGTTATTATGAAAAAGAAGAAAGAACCATTTACAATAATTGTTGGCGGGGATATGGATAAAGATTGGGAAGATTTATTTGCTGGGAAGAATCTAGACCAACCAAAAAATTCACTATATTTAGATACAATTGAACAACTTCTTGATTTGCTTTCTCCAAAAAAACTTTCTACTTTAAAATTTTTGATGGAATATCAAAGTGAAA
>CAZVWD010000046.1:0-6216 GCA_964630715.1 uncultured archaeon | reverse complement strand
TTCTTTTATAACCAAATTTTCTTTCATAATCTTTGTGAGTAATCCATTCAAGAATAACTGAGATTATTTCAATATTATTTCCTTTTATAGTATAAATTAATCTCCAACCACCATCTAAATCAAATTTCCAAAGATTAGTAATGTTATATTTTTTTATATATTCTTTTGGCCATTGTTTTGAAGGAATTTTTATCCCAACTTTTTCATTACAAGCTAAAATATCCATTGCAAGATTTAGGTTTTCGACTAATTTTTGGTCGTCAAATTTTCCAATTTTAAGTTTATTAAAAGATTCTTTTAAACTAATTTCAACAAATGCAACTTTTTTTAATCGTTCTTGTTTCATCTCAACACTAATCCTTGTTCTTTTAAGTTTTCAATAGCAATTGGATCCCAAATCCAAATAACACATTTGTCTTTATCAACAAGAATTTTCCCAGAGTATTCTAAATAATCAAGAGTAGTCATAAATGTTTGCCACATAACTTTTTTTGGCAAAGTTTCCCAAATTTGTCTAGCAGTTTTATCACTTTTTGAATTTGCAATAGTTTCTTCAATCATTAAAACTGTATCAAGTTTAGGGTACCTTAAAACAGCTTTCTTAAATTCTACTTTTGAATACATAAGTAATTTATATATCAAATGATATATAAATATTCTTGTTTCTTTAAAGCCCAAATTACTAATTCCAACCATAATAAACTAACAAATTATTTGTTTAAAAACATTTTTTAGGTTCCATGCCGGTGATGAAATTAATCACAAAACTACACCGGCAAACTACCCCCGAATAGTTTAAATAATATATTGCTGCAATATAGTTATGCAAAATACAATTACAATAAATAAATTAAACTCTGAAGTTAATTCATTAAAAAATGAACTTGATGAAATAAAAGAAACACTTAATCTATTAACACAAAATAAATATCCTCAAATAATGGGATCCCACAAATCATTAAACAAAATCTGGAAAAATGAAGATGACAAAATTTGGGAAAGTTATCTGTGATTTAAATGGAACAACTAAAGGTTTGCTTAGTTAGATTCCCATACACTAATTTAATTGATTATAAAATAAGACCATCAATTATAATTTCAAATGATAAATTTAATGAAACCCACAACTATTTTTTATGATGCCCAATAACATCTCAAAAAAGACAAAATAACCAAATAAAATTAAATAAAGACAATTTCAAAGGGGAATTAAAAACCGAAAGTTTCATTAATACTGATTCAATTTTTGGAATAGAAAAAGACTTATTTTTAAAAGAAATTGGAAGCATTAATCAAAACACTTTAGAAAAAATAAAGCATGAAATTTTCAAAAACATTTAACACAAAGTTAGTTTTAAATACTTCGAAAGAATACTTATTATAGTGATTAAAAAATGGGTGTGAAGGGACTGTATCAATCAATGGAAGATAATTGGTATAAAACCATTGATAAAATTGATTCAAAAATACCTATTTATGGAATAATAGATAAGATTGATTCTGTTATACCTAGTTTTGCTTTATTTTTAATTTTAATAGTTTTTTTAATTTTATTTTTAGGAGCTAGTGCATATTTTTCTTTCGCACCTTACAATGCAACTTTTACAATAACTGATTTTAGTGGAGATGTTGTTAATGATTCTGTAATTGATTTTACTATTCTTGACCCTACTGGAAACATATTATTTACAAAAAGCGAGCGAACAAATGAAGCCGGAGAATTATTTATTGATGGTTTAGCTAGTAACCAAGTTATACAATTTGATATTAATTTAAACAAAGGAACTTATGATGAGTCTTTTGAAATTGTAAATAAGGAAACTTTTGAAACAATTAAATTAAAACAAAAAATTAATCTTAAACCTGTTACTAGAACAATTTTACTTATTGGTGCAAACAATACTGCAATAACCGGACCAATTAATGTTGAACTTTTTTGTGAAAACCCCTCTGTTTCACCAACTCCAACAAATGCAGTAGTAACAAATGGACAATTAAGTGTTACTGAACCCGTGAATTGTATTAAATTGTATGCAAAAATAAAAAGTGATATTTATGATGAAAAACAATACAACATAAATACAATTACTTATCAATTAGTTTTACAAAAAAAAGAACCTCCTAAGGTTGAATTAACAATTAATATTAAAGAAAATAATATGCCTGCTAGTGGTTCTTTTAACATTAGACTTAGTGGAGAAAATACTTACTCTCGACTTAGTGGTTCTGCTAGTGAAAAATTTTCTGTTATTCCTGGAGAATATTATTTAAGTATTTCTGACCCAAATCATGATTTTGGTTCAGTAACAAAAACAATTATTGTTAATGCAAATAAAACAGAAGACGTGAGTGTTTCAAGAGAAATCAAAGCTACTATTTATGCAACTATTGTTGATAAATTAACTGGTGCGCGTATTGATGGTGCAATTGTTTCTGTTAAAGATGAAGCAAAAAAATTAATTGATAATTCTCAAACTGATTCAAATGGAATTACTATTTTTGCCCTTACAACAACAGGAAACTTATACATAACCGCTAAGAAGGTTGGTGGAATTGAAGAAGGATATTTTGCAAAAGAAATTGCTCTTAATGATTTAACAACTGATGCAAACCTTACTCTTCAACTTGAAAAAATAACTGCAAATAACGCAGGAAAAGTAACTGTTACTGTAACAGACCAAGACGATGAAGCTGTTAGCAATGCAAAAATAATGCTAAAATATACTGATGATACAATTGTTGAACTTAACGAAACAAACAATTATGTTTTAACTGATATTAATGGAGTTGCTACTTTTTTAGCAGGAAAAGTTGAAGGTAAAGCATATGCTTACGCAAACAAATACCCATTTAGTGGACAATCAACAAGTAAAACAATTGAATTAAGTGGAGAAACTGAATTTGAAGTAAACATGGAAGTTGGACAAACTTTGATTAAAATAAATGCAAAAGACGAAAAAGGAGATGTTATTGAAGGAGAAGCACAACTTTTTACTCTTGATGATAAAGAAGTTAGTGGAATTATTTCTATTCAAAATGGTGTTGGACAAATAACAACAAAAGCTGGAAAAAATGTTTATTTAGTTGTTAAGGGAGAAAACACAAAACCATATTATTTTGAGCCAAGATTTTTATGGCCAAGTAAAACAGAAAACTATGATGCGATTCTTCAAAGCGAAATTAACAAACCTTTAATTGTTCCTGATGGAAAATTACAAATTTATAATGAAACTGGACAAATTGTAAGAACAATGAAAGCAGGAAACAAATATTATGCACTTTTAGAAGTTGAAACTGACCAACAATACGATAATGTAATGTTACATTTTCGCGCTGGTAAAGAAGAATTAATGGAAAATGATTTTATAGAAATTGATAATGTTGAAATTGCAGGAGATTATATAGAAACTCGAGGAACAAGTTATGCACCAAGCAGAGGATATGATTTTGATGCAGAAAACTTGACTGATTCTTTAGCAAAATGGGTTACAATTAATTTAACAAATTTTACTAGTGGAACACACATTGCAAAAATAAATTTTAGAATAAAAAAAGACACTCCTTCAAATAAAGAATTACAATTCTTTTGGAGAGCAAGTTTTGATGGAGATAAAAAACCAACAAGTAATAAAGATCAAGATTTATATGATGAAGTTTATTCATCAAACATTTACTTCCAAGGTGAAGAAGCTGTTTGTGAAGAATCATTTTGTATTATGAGCGAATGGTTGTATGACAACGAAGACGAACTTTATGTTGATGCACCATATGTTATAAGACAATCAAGAAACTATACTTATCATTATCAAGTAATAAATAATTCAAACACTGATTATGGAGAAAACGATAAAAAAATCGGGCTTAATTTAGATTTACTTAGCACTAATAACCAAGGTGCAAAAATAACTTCTTTAAAAATAACTGACCCTAAAGGAGAACTAAACGCAAACAATACTACAAGCATTAGTGATTATGAATTAAAATCATTTGAAAGAAGCACTGCTGTTGACCTAACAATGAATCTTGTTGGAAACAATACAGGAAATAGTGCTATACGCACAGGATTAAAATCAGATGGAAGAATTATTTTTAGTGAAGAAGAAAACTTTACTGTCCCAAGTGAAGAATCACTTAGTGTTGGTCTTGATAAAACTTTTATTCCAAGTTTAATTGACACTGAAATTGTTGTTAGTGTTAATGCAAAAGGAGAACCATTAAACGAAGCTAGTGTAAGTGTTTATGCAAAAGAACCAGGTTTTGATGAATACTTAATTTCAGAAAGCACTACAAACAGACTTGGAAAAGCAACTATTCACACAGGATCACATTTTCCTAACACTCAAGTAATTATTGAAGTTGGAAAAGCTAATTACCAAAGAATGCGCGTTGCAATTAATGTTAGTGAAGAAGTTGTTGCATTTAACCCAAGCAACGTAAGCATTAATTTAAACACTGCAACAAAAAGAGAAGAAATTACAAGTGTTGAAGTAGGAAATGTTACTGGAAAGGAACTTGAAATTTATTCAGTAAAAATGGACGCTGATTTTGAGGGTGCAATAAATGAAGATGCATTAAAATCATATTTACAAAGTTTACGCGGAGAAATAATATCAGCAGAAGGCACAAGTGATATTGATTTAGTTAGAATTAGACTTGCAAATGGATTAAGCGAGGAAACTTTGCTTGAACCAATTAACATTGCAGGAACAATTATTGTTACATTAAAAACAAAAGATACTAGTGTTATATTTGATGTTTTATTACCTTTTAATTTAAACATTGGTTCTGGAGCTAACACTGCTAGTGAATGTTTATTTGTTGATAATGCTACACAAACAAAGATTACAGAGCGTGGACAAGTGACTTTTAGGTTTGAATTAACAAATGCATGTCAAGATGAACAAAGCGGAATTGGTGTTCCTATTAGTGACATAAAAGCTTCTGTTGCTGGAGAATTAAACGGAAGTGTTGAACTTAGTCTTCAAAGTTATACTTCTGCAAATGGTGGAAGAAGTGCTCTTGATGAAATAAAAAGAAAAGTTATTCAAAAATTAAATCCAAGTGAAAAAATTCTTGGAACAGTAACTTTTATTCCTAATGAGTATGCTGTTGGAAAAACAATTAACTTACCAATTTCAATAGAAGGAACTTACCTTGGACAAAAAATCACAACAAAACCTTCTGCTCTTCAATTTAAAGCTGATGTTATTAATCTTAAAGAATGTGTAAAAATTGATAGTCAACGTGGAACTGTTGATTTTACAGAAGAATCAAGTGTAAGCGTTGACGCTACAGCTTGTCTTGGACAAAAAATAGATATTTGGTTATGTAAAGATAATACTGGTTGTTCTGGCGGAGCACCACAAGGAAAAATATCTTTATCAAAAAATAAATTTGCTTTACAAAACACTAGCGAAACAATTAGTGTTTATGCAACTGATTTGCCTGGAACTTATGGAGTAGATGTTTGGGCTAGAATTGCAGGAAAAAATTCATGGAGTTATATTGGAGAAACACCAGTTTCTTTTCGCGAAACAGAATCAAAATTTTTCTCACTAAGTAAGAGTGAAATAAATATTATTGGAGAAGGAATGCAAGACACAATTCTTCTAACAAACAAAATGCTTGATCAAACCGTAAAAGTTCACGCAACAGATTGTATTTGGGGATGGAAAGACCCTGGTGTGAATTGGTTACAAGTAATTGGCGGAGCTTCACTTGGTGCAATGGTTGGAAGTCAAATTGGAGCCGGTGTTGATGGAATCGGAGATAGTAAAGACACTGCTCTTGCAGGAGATAGATTAAAAGACGCTGAAAAAATAAATGACACAATTTCAACATCTACAAAAGGAGACAAGTTTTATGTTTATGAAGGAGAAGATGGAACTGTACAAGTTTCTTCAAAACCACTTGATGCAAAAGGATGGAAATACACTGGAATGATTGAAAATATAGGATTTACTCCTGATGGATCAAATAATTTTAAAGTAGCAGACTCAATAGGTTATGGCACTGACATTACTGGAACATCAACTGCAGTTTCTAGAGGTGTAGTAGATGCAGCAGCAAGTGTAGGATCACTAAGAGGCACACTATATAATTTTTTCTTTAACCCAAATGCAAAAACTAATGTAACAACCAAGACTGGAACAACAATAGGTTCAACAGCAAGCCCAGTTAACAACAATTATAATAATTGTGACACCACACTTGGAA
>CAZVWD010000045.1:0-6312 GCA_964630715.1 uncultured archaeon | reverse complement strand
TTCATTTTTTTCACCTTTTTCTCCTTTATTTTTACTTTAATTAAAGGTTTTCTACTATTTAAACTTATTTTTTCCTTTAGGTTAATTGTTTTTAAATAGATGGAAGAATTATTCTAATATGGAAGATTTAACCGAACTGCGAATGGATTATGAAAGACAAACACGTTTGCTTGATAATTTAAAGAAAAATTATGAACGTAGAAAAAAACTTAATTTACTTGAACCTGATTATGAAAGACAAATTGTTAGAGATATTAAAAAGATTGAATCAGAAATTTCTTCAATCGCAAGACAAATAAGATCAATACAATCCTCTAATACTAGGTCAAGATTTATTAATGATAAATAATTATCTTTAATTTATTTTTTATTCTTAATTTTTTAAAGAAATAATTGCTTTTTTTTATTAATTAGTTTTTTTGAATTAAAGTTTGTTCATTTCTTTTCTAAATCTTTTTGCAGGGTCAGCGCTAATTGTGTCCCCTACTTTTCTAAAGTGAAAAAATGCAAAAACCATAAGGCCTGCATAAATAATCATTATGGATAAAGCAATCATTAACTCAAGGCTCATTTCCATTATTATCAGCTTCTACTCATTACAAACCAAGCAATTAAATAAATTATTGCTCCGCCAAAACCAAGGGTAATAAATGTTAACAAAATATATCCTATTCTAACTAAGTTTGGGTCAGTGTCAAAATATTCAGCAATTCCTGCACATACTCCGCCAATCATTTTATTTTTTGATAATTTTAATTTCTTTTTAACCATACAATAAGTATGTGCGTTTGAGTATAAAAAAGTTGTTGAAGAGTACGTTGATTGTTGAAATGAGATTATGGCTACAACGTCGGCATGGAACCTTGCGTTTGTTTATAATATAAAAAAATTATTTTTATTTATGTTAACATTTTCTAAAATCGATTCAAATTTACAAAAAATTATTTTTGATAAAGTGCACAAATTACACGTTAGTGGTTTAGGTTATAAAAAAATAATCAAACAAATTGCTAAAGAATTTGATGTTAAATTATGTTTAGGTACCTTGTCTTATTGGTTTAATAATGATGTTAAATTATTTGGAGGAATAAATAAATTTGAACCAAATTATTCTGCTGAACTTGCTTATGTTTTAGGAGTCATGTTTGGTGATGGAAATATCTTTTTGGACGAAAATAAAAGTGATTACATGGTTAGATTGGAAGCAATTGACAAAGATTTTGTTGAACATTTTTCAAAATGTGTTTCAAAAGTTTTAAATAAAGAAAGAAATTCTGCAGTAGTTCCCACAGAAAGGGAAAGTATGGACTCAATAATGTATGTCACAAAAGCTAGGTCAAAACATTTGTATTATTTTATTAAAGAATTAAAAGAAGATTTCAATAAAGTAAAACCATTTGTGGAAGCTTTTCCAAAAGAATTTATTCAAGGGTTAGCTGATTCAGAAGGATGTCCTGGCATTTCTGCAGGAAATGTATTTCGTACAGGTGTTTGTGTTGCATCAAGTATGAATATTAAATTATTGGCATTTGTTTGCTTTTTATTAAAAATTCAATTTAATATAAAATCAAAAATTAGGTGTTCAAAAAAAGCTGGTATGTCGGATTCAATTATTAAAGGTAGACTTATTACTAGAAAAAATGATTTATTTGTCCTGAATATTACTGAGTTTAAATCAACTAAATTATTTACGTTTAATATTGGTTTTAATGTTGAGAGAAAACACCAAAAGTTAGTGGATTCAGTTGAGATTTTTGAAAGCTTTCCAACAAATGAAAGATTAAATAAATGGAATAAAAAATATGTTAAATTAAATAAAAGATGGATTAGTCAAAAGTCGAACAATAGTTCGACAATTGACGAAGTTCACGCCCTAACCGGGACTCGAACCCGAGTCGCACCCGT
This sequence comes from uncultured archaeon, assembly GCA_964630715.1. Classification (GTDB taxonomy): domain Archaea; phylum Iainarchaeota; class Iainarchaeia; order Iainarchaeales; family JAAZKV01; genus JABIDZ01. Next base: position 4,407 of record CAZVWD010000045.1, on the reverse strand, counting down.
GACAGGGGTGCATCCTAAACCACTAGACTATTAGGGCATTTTGTTTAAGTCTAAACTTTGTTTAGCTTATAATGAAAATGTTTTATGAAGCATTTAAAAAAGTTGTTCTGTCCTAAAAATTTTTGGCAATTTCGTATAATGGGCCTTGACAATCAAGATTTGCAATATCACCATTTTCTTCTAAAGCTTCAATTTCAGCACGAGTTAATTTACAATTAGCATTACTTCCAACCATAAAAGCCTCAAGTCCTGGAGCATCAATTAAAGTTAGTAAAGTTAAACATTTATCGTTTTCTTTTCCTGTAATTTTAATTTCAAATGTGTATTTGTCATAAACAAAATTCTTTGTTACAATATCACAATTATCAAACGCATTAAGTAATTCTTCAACCTTGTTTGGGGTTATATCTTCAACAGTTAAAGTTTCAAAATTTTGGTCAAGTGCACTTGCTCCTTGTGGATTTAACATTTTATTTATTTGGTATTGTGTTGAAGGTAATAATAAAATTATTGCAAGTATTACAATTATCAAAATTATTATTCCAATAAATATTTTTTTCATATTTTAATTAGTGGTTTGGAATTTAAAAATCTTTTTGTTTTTTGAAATTAACTTAGTTATTTCGCTTGGATTTACAAAATTCCAAAGCTAGTTAGTAGCAGGTATATTGCAACAAGTATCATTAGTATTCCTGCAATTAGGTGTAATTTTTTTAAATTTCTTTCTCTCCATCCGCCCATGTCATCAACTTTAGCAAATCCAAAGTATGTAATAAATGTTATTGCAAGCATTGGGGAAATAAAAATTAGCATATATATGATTAAATATGGTAGTGCTGCTATCAAACTCATATTTGCCATTATTCCACTAAATACTAAATAAGGTCCTGCTGTGCAAGGTGTTAAGAAAAATGCAACTATAAGTCCAACAACAAAAGCTCCTTTTGGCGAAGTTGTTCCTTCTATTAAAGCTTTCATTTTTGGTCGCCATCTTTGAGGAACTTCCATAATAAATCCTCCTCCGCCATACCAAATACCGTCTTTTAAATTAATTAATCCAATTATTAATGCAAGTATTGCTAAAACAAAAAAGAATGAAAGTTCTGCTCCGCTCAAAAATCCACTAATTAAAGCAAATATTTCTCTTAGTAAAATTCCAAAAATAAAGTACATAATAAAAATTGCTGCAGAAAATAATAATCCTGCTTTTAGTGCTTTATTTTTTTGTTTAGGATAACGTGTAAGAATTGCGGTCATTAAAATTAATAGTACTGCAAGTTCACAAGGGTTAATTGCGTCAACTAATGCTAAGCCAATAATATATCCTAAATTCTTATCAATTTTATTTTCGGTGGATGTTAATAGTTCTTCTTTTGTTGTAATTGACTCAATTTTTTCAATTAGATTTTCTTTTGGTTCATTTCCTCCATAATAATAAGTGTCGCCAATAAATATTATTGGTACTCTATTTCTTTTTTCTATTGGAATATTGTAATTGTCATAAAATCTATGTGCTAATTCATATTCATCATTAATATTTAGCCTAATTATTTTTATATTATTATAATCATCTTCAAAGGTTTGTATCCATGCGTCTACTCCTGCGCACACTGGGCAAGTATTGGTTTTAAAAAAAACAATTGGTGTAACTTCACTATTTGTATTTATTTCTTCAATTGTTAATGCGCTTGCAAAACTTGCTATTGCAATTAGTGCAATTAAAAAAATTCCAATGTTAATTAATTTACTCATTTTCATCACAAAAATTATATTGAAACTATACTTAAATGTTTATGAAATCATTAAATTACTCATGCTTTTAAGATCATTTTTATTATGAATTATAATTTGTAATTATTTAAATACTTTTCGTTTAATGGTTGCAAGAATTATTAGTTTCTTTTAATTCGCCATTTAAAAATTTTTTAATAGCTGTGTTATTTTCTTGTTTTTCTACTAGGATTATTTTCATTTTTAAATCATTAATTAATTTAATTGCTCTTGGGCCTGCGCCTTGTGAAATTAATATGTTAATGTTTTTTTCTTTTAAAAATTTTGGTAAAAAGAAAGGTTCATGGCCTGGATTATTAAGTATTTCTTTATTTTTGATTTGGTTATTTTCGATTTCAAAAACTTCATAATTTTCGCATCTTCCAAAATGTTCTGCCACAAAACCTTTATTGTTACTAATTGCTATTTTCATTACAAATCACCCCTACTATTTTTCCATTTATAATTGAAAAAATAATTATCCAAAACCCAAGTATTAATGTAAATGGGATGCCAAAATAAAAGATCATTAATGGGATTAAGGGAATTTTTACTGCCCGATTATAAAGAAAAGAAGCAATTAATTCATTTTTCATTCCTTTTTCTTTTAAATCACTTAGCAAAGGATACCATAAATAAATTGGCCCATGGCTTAATAAGCCTCCAAAAATAGTTATGGTCCAACCTTTAATGCCTGAATTTTTTCCAACATAATGGCTTATTTTTTTTTCGTTTAGTAAAAGATTTATTAAAAACATAAATGTAAAAACAAGGATTAATACCCACCAAATATTGATTATTATTTTTACAAAATTTTGGATTGCTCGTAAAAAAATATTTGTGTTTAAACCTGCAAATGAAATAAATATTGTTAGACTAATAACAAAAAATATTTTTCCGGCTCCGACCTTTTCTAGTAATTTGTTTAATTTTTCCATTAGAAAAACCCCATTGTTATAATAACTAAGAAAGCAATTATTATTGAAGAAATAAAGCCAACTATGTTTCTTGTTAGTGCGAATTTCTTTCCTAGTAAATAACTTTCAGCAGGGAATTGTATAACTCCTACTGTGACCCAAGCCACAATAAATGCAGTGACTGCTAGCAATGAAATTCCTCCAGCTAGTAATTCTCCTCCAATAATATAACTTGTTATTGGATTTCCTGCAGCAATGCTCCCAAAAATAGCTGCGATTAATGTGTCAAGGAATATAACTCCAGTTTCAATTTTTAAATTATCTGGGATGATTGTAATTATTATGCTAATAAGCAGTATCACTCCAAGTAAAACCAAAATACTATTTATGAAAGCATTTTTGGTTTTGAAAAGAGCGGTTTTGAAATCATTCATTTTAACACTTCAAGTACTTTTCCTGTTTTTTCGATTACTTCAATATTTTTTTCTTCAAAAAAGGTTTTTACGTTTGGCCCAAATTTTCCAGCGATAACTTTCTTTACTTTGTTATCAGAAAGCATTTTTGCGACACTTATTCCTGAGCCACCTCCACCAAAGCGAAAAATATTTTTAAGAGTTTCAACTAATTTTCCATCCTCAAAAATTAAATAAAATGGAGCTCTTCCTGCTTCATTTGATATTTCGGAATCTTCATTTTTTCCTAAACTTGCAATTGCTATTCTCATTTGTTTCACCTCTTTCTGCTCATTGGTGCTCCACATTCGGGGCATTTTATTGATGTGCAAATTATTCCTCTCTTATGTAATAATTCTTTTTCACACTTAGTACATACACATATTCCTTCGGGTTCTGCGGCAGTTCCCTAATTTCTTCTCATTCCTTGTTCTGATTGCCCTATCGGGCCTGTTCCATCTCCTATTGACATAATTTATTCCTCCATAATTATTTGCTTATTTTTCCCCAAATTTTTGTTTATGAAGACTAAAATTTCCGCCTTCTATTCTAATGGCTTTTCCATTCACAATAGCATCACTACTTTTTTTCCTTGCGTTTCTTATTACACGAAAAAATGTTGGTTGGCTTATTCCCATTTTTTTGGCACATTCACTTTGTTCTAATCCTTTAACATCTTTTAATCTTAGGGCTTCAATTTCATCGTGTGTTAATACAATCTCATCTAGTGCTCGCAAAGGAACGCCTGCCGGCTTAAAGTATGTGATGTCAGTTCTAAATCTTATTTTTCTTGGCATTATTGGTCTTGGCATAATATTTTCCTTTCCTTTATGTATTATATAGCTTTGGATATTTATTCTTTTTGGGAAATTAGAAAGAACTTAATCTTTCTCAAAATTCCCTGTTATTTTTAAAGAATCTACTTTTTTTCTTTTTTTAATTCTTTAATTGCTTTTTCTATATTTGCTTTTTCAGTTTCTAATTCTTTTAAGAATTCTTCTTTTGTAGGTTCTTTGTATTGTACTGGTGAAAATGGTGTTTCATAATCCCAGTTTGCTCTTCGTCCAAAACCTCTTCCAAAGCCTTGTCCGAAACATCTTCTCATTCCTTGACTTCTTCCAAAGCCTTGGTTTAAGTATCCTGGTGTATCGTATCCTGTACAATAACCCATTCGTCTTCCTGTCATTGGACCTAATCCATTAGGTCCTGTTCCATCTCCTCTTGGCATATTATCGCCTCCTTTTTATTTATTTTTGGAAATTTAATTT
>CAZVWD010000044.1:4870-6885 GCA_964630715.1 uncultured archaeon | reverse complement strand
CCTAAATGTTGAAGAATTATCAATTACATAACACCCTGCATTAGTAGCCTTTGGCGCATTTTCTGTAGGCCACCCACCACCAATTGCAAAAAAAGCAATGTCCATTTTTGAATAATCAGCACTATCAGCAAGTTCTACAACCTTATCTCCCCATGGAGTTGATAAAGTTTTTCCTTCACTTCTTTCTGAAGCAAATAAAGTTATTTCTGAAATTGGAAATTTTCTATCAGCAAGAACTTTAATTAATTCTTGACCTACCATTCCAGTTGCACCCATTATTCCTATTCGCAGTCCATTCATATACATCACCCAAAAACTTTTTTTATAATCACATTTCATTTATTACTTTATCAACCCCCAATTTGTGTTCTTCACTTAAAGGACACAATGGAAGTCTATAAATTTCATTACACATTCCTTTTTTTGAAAGAATATATTTTATTGGAATTGGATTTGTTTCAATAAATTCAACACCAAATAATTTCTCCATTTCAAAATTTAATTTTTGGGCCTCATCCATTTTTGCGTTCAATGCAAGTGAAATCATTTCACTCATTTTTTTTGGAATTACATTACTTGCAACTGAAACAATTCCTTTACCACCCATTTGTACTACTTGCAGAGCAATATTATCATCACCACTTAAAACCGAAAAATCTTTTGGCGCATTTTGTATTACTGCTTTTATTTGATCAATATTCCCTGAAGCTTCTTTTACAGCATTTATATTTTTACAATCATTAATTAATCTAAGTAATGTACTTGTTTCAACATTAACTCCAGTTCTTCCTTTTATATTATAAATAACACATGGGATTGAAACTGAATCAGCTATTGCTTTAAAATGTAAATACAAACCTTCTTGTGTTGGTTTGTTATAATACGGATTTACTAATAATAATGCATCAACACCATCACTTTCTGCTTTTTTAGACATTTTAATTGCTTCTTTTGTACAATTACTTCCTGTTCCAGCAATAACAGATACACGTCCCGCAACTTTTTTTACAACAAATTTAATTAATTCATTATGTTCATCATAATCTAGCGTGGGACTTTCTCCAGTTGTTCCACAGGGAACAATACCATTAACCCCATTTTCTATATTAAACTCAATTAATTTTGCAAGCGAATCATAATCAATACTTTCATCTTCATTAAATGGCGTAATAATTGCTGTGTAAACTCCACGAAATTCCATTTTAATCACTCCCAAAAAATTCTTTCATTAAATCATCAATCGAGAAAAAACCTTTTTTTTCTTCTAAAAATTCTGCTGCTTTGACTGCACCAATTGCAAAACCAACTCTCCCACGAGCAGTGTGTTTTAACTCAATTGTGTCTTCAGCACTATCAAATAATACAGTGTGTGTTCCAGGAATACTTCCTCCACGTGTTGAAGAAACGTGTAGTTCATTATCTTCTATTTTTCTTACTAATTTTTCTGTAACAATTTTATCTTTTCTATCAACATTTTCAATTATTCTTTGTGCAATCATTTTTGCAGTACCACTAGGTGAATCAGCTTTATTTTTATGATGAAATTCATGTACCATAATATCATAATTTTCTAATTTGTTAAATATTTTTGAGGATTGTTTTATTATTTTAAAAAATGCATTTACACCTAAAGAAAAATTTCCTGACCAAATTAAACCAATGTTATTTTCTTGAACAATTTTTTCTACAGAATCCATCTTATCATACCAACCCGTAGTTCCAACAACAATATTTTTTCCAAGTTTTGCTAATTTTTCGATATTTTCAATTGCTGTTTTTGGCATGGAAAAATCAATACACACATCAACATCTTTCAAAGATTCTTCACTAATTGATGTTCCTTTTAATGGATCAATGATTGCATTTACAACATGACCTTGTTCTAACGCAATTTCTTCTATTAATTGCCCCATTTTCCCATAACCAATTATTCCAATTCTAACCATTTTAACAACACCAATTTAACAACACCAATTTAACAACACCAATTTAACAACACCAATTTAACAACACCA